>CAZPMV010000072.1:0-2654 GCA_964587335.1 uncultured Anaerolineales bacterium | reverse complement strand
TGTACTCCTCGACCATGTGCAACACGGCATGGTGGGGGCCGGTCAGCGCGGCCGTGCCTGCGTACTGCGTGAACGAGCCAGCGCAGGTCACCGAGTGCTGCTGAATCTTCAGTATCTCCTGCGCCAGGCGCGCCTTAGCTGCCACATAGCCCAGTCGCCACCCGGTCATGGCGTAGGTCTTGGAGAACCCGTTGATGATGATGGTTCGGTCCAACATGTCGGGCAGGCTGCCAACGCTGATGTGCTGGCGACCATCAAACAGTATCCTCTCGTAGATCTCGTCCGAGAGGACCCATAGATTGTGCGCCAGAGCCACATTGGCGATGGCCGCCAGTTCGACTGGGGTGAGCACCCGTCCGGTGGGGTTATTGGGCGAATTGAGAATCAGCAACTTGCATCTGGAGGTCAGCTTCGCTCGCAATCCGGCCTCCGTGACGCGGAAGTTGTCTTCTTTGCGCAGGGGGATGTGGACAGCCACACCGCCGGCGAGCTGCACACAGGGCACGTAGGAGACCCAGGCGGGATCGAGGATCAGCACCTCATCGCCCTCGTCTACCGTGGCCATGACCGCGGCAAACAGCGCCAGCTTTCCCCCTGGGGTTACGATGATCTCGCTGTGCGGGTCAAAGTCCAGACCATTCTCTTTTCTTAGCTTCTCGGCTATGGCCGTCCGGAGCTCGGCTATTCCAGCGCTGGAGACGTAGTGCGTGTAACCGCTCCGTATGGCCTCCAGGGCCGCTTCCACGATGTGCGACGGCGTGTCGAAATCGGGGTCGCCGCTGCCCAGGTTGATGACGTCCACACCCTGGCGTGCCATGGCACGTGCCCTGTCGGAGACCATGACCGTGGCCGAGGGCTGGACGCCGATAACTCTTCCGGCAACTTTCGCCCCTGGGTTGACAATGGGGTTCACAGTGGATACCTACCTCTCAACGATACGTGCCCCGCTTGATTGCAGATCGCAGATTGCGGATTGGAGATTGTAGATCCGAGATCCGCATTCCGCAATGATCTTTCATCCGCCTGCCAGTATGTCGTCTACTTTCTGCCTGGCTCGACTGCGTAATGCAGGACTGCCCTGAGATGCCCAGTCGTCATGGCCCTGGCGGTCCAACAACTCCGGATAGTAGTCGTCGCGGCAGTGAAGGGCGGCATGCCGCGTGCCCAGGAACTGGCCATCGGGACCGACCTCATGGATCACGTCCAGCGCCAGGGTGTCCTCGCTGATTTCGAGGCCAGGCAGGAAATGCCGCACCCAGCCGATGATCTCATGGCATATCACCAACTGTTCCAACGATCCCGTCAGTCCATTGTCGAGATAGCCCACATCGTGGATGAGCTGTTCACCGCTCAGGCTGGCTAGCAGCAGGGTCATTGCTGCTTCCAGGGCCGCTTGCTGATCTACCGTCTTGGAGCCGCTTGTCCCACCGATGCCGAAGCTGGGCAATCCATACCAGCGGGCCAGGTCCGAGTGGAAACCGCGGGCCTCGGGGGCAGCGAGCTGTCCGACCATGGTGTGCATGTCGAAGGTGCCGCCTCCGTAGGCGCAACGGATGAAGGGCGCTCCTTGCCGCTTGAGCTGAGAGAGCACCAGACCTGCCAGTTGCCCGGCGTTGTTCAGAGCGGTGTACCCTGCCACAGCCACAGGCGTCGTGACGCCCCGCGTGGCCGTCGGTGGGAGGTAGATGGCGGGCAGTCCTTTCTCGGCCAGCCACAGCAGTTTCTGCACGCTTTCGCCGTTGTGCCTCAGCGGCGAAGTCACGTTGATATAGCAGGCAGCGAAGGGGCGATTGCGCAGGGCGTCGGTTCCACCGGCGGCAGCTTCACACAGTGCAATCGCTGCCTGGGTGCGCGGTAGATTGGTGGTAACGTAGACGATCGGCTTGGACGTGTACTCCAACATGGCCCGCATCTGGTAGAGCTCAGTCTGCTCCACCGGCACATCGTTAGGTAACACAAAGGACATGACGAAATTGATCCCAGGCAGCGAGTTCAACACCCGCATGCCCTCGATCAGATCCTGCAGGATTGCCCGGCGACGCACGCCCGTGCGATGGTCAATGATATGAAGGAGGTCGGAGCCGTTGCCGTAGTAGGCCCTGCGTCCGGATAGCTGAATGGCTGGCTCACCCGTCTGGTCATAGAGGGTGATCCGTTTGGGAGCAGTGCGCAATGCCCATTCTACCCGCCAGGACGGGATGTACACTCGGTTTCCATCGGTGACACGGGCCCCGCCTTGCCGTAGCAACTCCACTGCCTCCTCGTCGTAGAAGCGGATGCCTGTCCGTTCCATTATCTGCAGGCTGGCATTGTGCAACTGCTGGCATTGATGCCCGGTCAGACGACGATAGAAGGCACTCTCCAGGCTCAAACCCTCCAACTCAAACATGTACAAAACCTCCTCCTCGCGGAATGCGGAATGCGGATTTCGGATCCGCAATCTGCAATCTGCAATTAAGTACTTGTCAGGATCAGGTTGCCGAAGGTATCAACTTGAGCCTGATAGCCAGGATGGATGACCGTGGTGGAATCGATCTCCTCCACGACCGCCGGCCCCTCAATGACGCACCCGGCGCCCATCCGATAGCGGTCATATATAGGGCAATCAACGTAGCCGTCGGCCTCGGCGAAGTACACACGTCGAGTGGCTTTCT
>CAZPMV010000071.1:10544-12883 GCA_964587335.1 uncultured Anaerolineales bacterium | reverse complement strand
ACTGCTGATTTGGACTTCACTGGCCAGGCAAGTCGCATTCATGAGGCAATCAAGTCTCATCACACGCTCGCTAGAAAACTGATCCGAGTCATCCGTCCGGCATGATATGCCGGTGCAGTTCAATCGTACAGTTGGAGAACCCCTTCCAGGTGCAACGCACTTGCCAAGTGCGTTGCACCTGGACGAGATTCGTTTCACCGACGGAGTTGTGGTATACTCTAGTCGACATATGGTGCTTGCGCCACTGTGGTCAAGCTTCCAGTAGACCATTTCGCGTTGTATCCCGAACGGGATGTTATGTAGAAGCCTTCTGGGTTATGAGAGTTCTGGCTGTTTGTACAGCAAGTTTCTGCATTATCGCCCAGAACGGCATCTTATGCAGAAGAGTTCCGTAGAAGTATACGTTAGCCCGCACCGATCATCACGGCTGGCTTTTCAAAGAAGCACGTCACCAACACCAGGTAGTGAACGTCTGCTGGGCAAAGCAAAGCCCAGTTCCCCGGCAGTGTGATAAGTCCCCCCCCACAGCGACCACCTCGTTCCGCCCTCACGTGGTTTTTCATTTCGCCTCGATTATGCTACAATAGCGTAGGGTATTGAGGAAGCAGGACACTTCGTGCATCGTGCATCCTGCAAGTGTTAGGGAGAAAAAGATAGCCAGAATGGATGTACTTGGCTGACCGAGAGGGGTTTTCTGACATGACCACCGCCAATCCAAAGAGAATACTCGTCTGCGTCGCCTGGCCCTACGCCTCGGGCGACCGTCATCTGGGCCACGTGGCGGGGGCTTACCTGCCGCCCGACATCTTCGCCCGCTATCACCGCCTGATGGGCCACGACGTGCTGGTGGTCTCCGGCTCCGACACCCACGGCACCCCCACCACCGTGCGGGCAGAGGAAGAAGGAGTCACGCCGCGGGAGATCGTGGATCGCTACCACGCCCACTTCCTGGAGAACTTCCGCCAACTAGGCCTCACCTTCGACCTCTTCACCGAGACGGACACGGAGAACCACTGGGCGACGACGCACGACGTGTTCCTCACACTGCTGAGGAATGGCTACATCTACCGCGACACGATGCGGCAGCCCTTCTGCCTGGATTGCCAGAGGTGGCTGCCCGACCGCTACGTGGAAGGCATTTGCCCCCTTTGCGGCTACGACGGGGCGCGGGGCGACCAGTGCGATAACTGCGGCCACACGCTGGACGCCACCGAGCTGGGCCAGCCACGCTGCAAGATCTGCGGCGGCTCCCACATCGAAGTGCGGCAGACAGAGCACTTCTTCCTTGACCTGAAGAAGCTCAACGAGCCGCTGCTGGCCTGGATGCGGGAGGGCAAGGAGCATTGGCGGCCCAACGCGCTCAACTTCGCTCTCCGGCAATTGGAAAGCGGCAAACTGCGCGGCCGCCCCATCACCCGCGACATCGCCTGGGGGATCACCATCCCCCTGGAAGGCTTCGAAGATAAGCGCATCTACGTCTGGTTCGATGCCGTCATCGGCTACCTGGCAGCGACCAAAGAGTGGGCTAAGATCACGGGGGACGCCGAGGCCTGGCGCGAGTGGTGGCAGGATCTCGATGTTCCCGCCTACTACTTCATCGCCAAGGACAACATCACCTTCCACACCATCATGTGGCCGGGGATACTCATCGGCTATGGCGGTCTGAACCTGCCCTATGACGTGCCGGCGAACGAGTTCCTGATGGTGGCAGGGAAGAAGCTCTCCGCCAGCCGCCGTTGGGGCGTAACCATCCCGGACTTCCTCAGCCGCTACGATCCCGACCCGCTGCGCTACATGTTGACCATCAACGCCCCCGATACGCAGGATGTGAACTTCACCTGGGAGGAGTTCCTGCGTCGCAACAACGACGAACTGGTGGCCACCTGGGGCAACCTGGCCAACCGCGTGCTGGGCTTCGCCTACAAGCGCTTCGACGCCCGCGTGCCGGAGCCGGGCGAGTTGGACGACACGGACACAGCGCTGCTGGCAAAGGTGGAGGCAGGATTCGAGCGCGTGGGCGAACTGATCGCACTCTGCAAGTTCAAGGCCGCGCTGGCGGAAGCGATGGCGCTGGCGCATGAAGCCAATCGCTACCTCAACGAGAAGGAACCCTGGAAACGGATCAAGACCGACCGACCGGCGGCGGCCACGAGCATCTACGTCGCCCTGCAGGTCATTGACTGGCTGAAGATGATCTTCTGCCCCTTCCTGCCCTTCTCGTCGCAGCGGCTGCATGAATACCTGGGCTACGAAGGGAGTATCATCGGGCGGCTATACATCGAAACGGTGCAAGAGGAAACCCGCTCGCATCAGGTGCTGCGCTACGACGGCAGTGGCAC
>CAZPMV010000071.1:3494-10444 GCA_964587335.1 uncultured Anaerolineales bacterium | reverse complement strand
AAGGAGGCAATACGATGAAAAGCAAGCTGCTCCCCGCATCGCTGTTTGTGCTGGTTCTGGCGCTGATAGTGATCTCTTCAGTGCTGGCCCAACCGCCTGAACCGACCACATTTGCCGATTCCTGGCAACCACCTGGTTCACAGCCCGAACCTGTGCACGTCCGCCTGGAAAACCCCGAAAGGCTCCTCCAGGCAGAGCCTGTCGAGGCGTCCCTCCCTGCTCAGGGCTGGGCGACCATTATGACCGAGGACTTTGAGGGCGCTTTTCCAGACACGAAGTGGGCGCTCTATGGGGATCCTACCTGGAACAGGGAAAACTATAGGTCGCACAACGGCAGTTGGAGCGGCTACTGCGCCGGTGGCGGCGCCAGCGGTGTGAACCCGCCTGGCCCCTATCCGAACGATATGAACGGCTGGATGATCTACGGCCCCTTCGACTTGAGCGGCGCTACCGATGCTGAGCTGGCATTTAGCCTTTGGCTCGATTCCGAATCGGACCACGACTATGCCCAGTGGATGGCCTCGACCGACGGCGCCGACTTCCATGGCTATCAACAAAGCGGCGACTCAGGTGGTTGGATAGCAAGAGACTTCGATCTGACCAATGTCCCCACCCTGGGCAACCTCGTTGGCCAGCCGCAGGTCTGGATCGCCTTTCTTTTCCAAAGCGATTCGAGTAACACTGCTGAAGGGGCATACGTAGATGATATCGCTCTGCGGGCAGCCGTGGGCGACTGTCCCGGGGCAGCGGAGACCGTATACATCACCAAAGAGGACAACGAGAATAACAGCCACACCGGCACAGCGGACGGCGACATGTCCCCAGCCAACTCCGAGTGCATCTACAACAATGACTACAAGCCGGATTGTCCGGATCTGCGGAACCCCCTGGCGCCCATTGAGTTCAATATCGTCGCCCCTACAACCCTGCCATCCTTCAGCACCGCGCAGCTTAGCTTGTTTGCCTGGGATGTTGACGAGGAAGGAGATCTGACGGAGCCAAGCAGGCCAGTGGAACGAGACAGGGTCTACTTCAACGGGCACTTTGTTGGCACGCTGACCGGGTGGGACCAAACGTGGAGTACTTCGGTCTTCGACATTGACCCTTCTTGGGTGCGGCAGGGAGACAACCTGGTAGAGGTACGAATCGACGACCTCAACGGCTGCTGGTGTGTGTCCATAGACTGGGGCCAATTGGTGCTGGGCGGTGGGGGAGGTGCAGCCTCTATCCGAACTGCGGCCAATGACAAGACGTGCTATGCGCCAGGCGATACGGTGTACGTATTCCTAGAGATTGATACGACGCTAGCGAGCCAGGAGGTGAGGGTTGAGACCAGCATCATGGACCCCAACAATGTTACCGTTGCCTCCACATCTCGGACTTTCACCACCTATGGCGCCCAAGACGATTCTTTCACCGAGGCCCTGGCGCTGCCAGCTAGCGCCGTGTCGGGCACCTATAAGAAGCAGGTGATTGTCTATGACACCTGCAGCCAGACCCAGAATGCCATCTGGACCCATACCTTTCAAGTGGACCCGTCTTGCGGGACCGTCACACCCCCAGTGACCTACACCCCGACGCCGACCGACACACCGACACCCACTCGGACGCCGACCAACACACCGACACCCACTCAGACCCCGACCAGCACGCCGACGCGAACGTCCACCCCGACCGTTACCGCCACCCTGTGCCCAGGTGAATCGATCCACGAGACCAAGACCATCCACATCCCGCCGGCTCCGGCGCGGGCCGACATCGTCTTCGCCTTCGATGCCTCGGGCAGCATGAGCGACGAGATCGGTTCAGCTCAGGCCAACGCTATCACCATCATGAACAACCTGGCCGGGCTCATCCCCGACGTGCAGTTTGGGGTGATGGACTTCCTGGACTACCCGATCTCACCCTATGGGGGGGCGAGCGATCACCCGTACCTCTTGCGTCAGGCCATTACGGGCGACCGTAACGCCGTCCAGGGGGCCATCAACGCCATCACCACCGGCTGGGGCGATGACGGGCCCGAGGCGTACACCCGAGGGCTGTACGAGAGCTACGCCGATCCCGCCATCGGCTGGCGGCCGGATGCCCGCCGCTTCCTGGTCATGTTCGGTGACAGCGTGGCCCACGACGACGACCTGAACGCCGGGGTGCCTAGCCCGCCCTACCTGCCCGGTCAGCCGTGGCAGACTGGCTATGCACCCACTTTCCTGGACCCGGGGCGCGACGGTCAGCCGGGCACGTCCGACGATCTGGACTTCCAGGCGACGCTGGACGGAATGCGCAATAACAATGTGACCCTTCTTGCCGTCACCAGCGTGGGAGGGCTGGCGACAGGACCCACTCTGGATGGACTGGTGGCCTATTGGCAGAATTGGGCCGGGCGGACAGGCGCCGGCGGCAGCGCGGTCAAGCTCGCCAGCACCGCCGACCTGCCCAGTGTCATCCAGTCGCTCGTCACTGCGGCCAGTCGTCGTATCGGGCGCCTGGCGTTGGAGACCGACCCGCCCCAGTACCAGAGCTGGATCCAGTCGGTACCGCCGGAGTACACCAACTTGGATGTCCCGCCGGCCGGGCTGACGGTTGACTTCCAGGTCACCATCAGCCCACCGCCCGGCACCCCTTCTGGTACCTACACATTCGCCATCAAGGCCATCGGCGATGGGGCCGTCTACGGCGGTCAGGGGGTGACGATCTATGTGCCGCCGGATTGCGAACCCACGCCGGCGGTGGTTTGGAAGTCCGGCGGCTGGACAGACTACGCTCCCAGCGGGATGCCAGATTTCGATCAACGGCAGGATCAATGGGACTACCCGACGGGCAGCGGCAACTGGTCCTACTGCGGCCCGCTGGCGGTGGCCAATTGTCTGTGGTGGTTCGATTCCAAGATGGAGCCTCAGCCAGTACCACCACCGACGATCAACGACAACTATCCCTTGCTGCAGTCGTACAATCCTGGCCAGTGGGATGACCATGACCCAAGGAACCTGGCGCCGTTCGTGGAAGATCTGGCCTGGCGGATGGATGCCGACGCGCAGCGAACCGGCGATCCTTCTCATGGGCCAGGAACCTACACGGACGACATGTACGACGCCGTCCTGGATTACCTCACCGACCACGGCCTGGCCGAAAACTACGAGGTCAAGCTGGTTGAAAAGCCTACCTTCGAATGGGTCGCGGCGGAGGTCGAGCGCTGCGAGGATGTCATCCTGCTTATGGGCTTCTGGACAAATCAGTCCGGAAGCTGGGAGCGTTTGGGCGGTCACTTCGTCACTTCCGCAGGCGTGGATTCGGTCAATCGCCTCATCGCCTTTAGCAACCCCATCAAAGACAGCGCTGAATCTGGCTGGCCCGGACGGGTACTCAATGGCACATTGATCCCGCACACTCCCATTCCTGGTCACGACTCCAGCGTGCATAACGATGCCGGCAACATCTCCCATGACATCTACGATGCTGTCAGCACCGATAGCCCCGGCGGCACATGGGGTCCGGCGCAGTATGTCGAGAGTTATGCGGCTATCCAGAACTTCGTTGGTCAGAACTTCCCCCGAGACTTCCCCGATCGCTTCAGGCCAAAACAGCAACCACAAGCCTACGTAGATACGGTAATTCAGACCGAGGTCGAGTCTGCTATCGCCATTTCGCCCGTTTGCACTGTGGAAGGCACCAAGAAGGCCAGCCCTGATCAGGTGAAACCTGGGGAAGAGGCAGTGGTGGTCTTGACCATCACCGGCAACGGGGACTGCCCTCTCATCGAGCGGCGCGCCGACGTGATGCTGGCTATAGACCGCTCCGGTAGCATGCAGGGTACGCCCCTGCAAGACGCCAAGAACGCAGCAAAAGCTTTCGTTGATAGGCTGGACCTCAGCCCATTAGGAGATCGGGTCGGCCTGGTGTCCTATGCCAGTTCCGCCACTACTGATCATCTGCTGAGCCCCAGCGCGGGAACCGTTAGATCGGCCATTGATGGGCTCGGCGCTCAGGGTAGGACTAACATCGCCGACGGCATCAACAAGTCTCAGGAAGAGCTGGAAAGCGTGCGGCACATTTCTGACCATAGGCCGATCATCATCCTGCTGAGCGATGGCAAGCACAATGAGCCACCTGGAACTAGCCCCCAGCCAGCGGCGGATGCAGCCAAGGCCAAGGGGACGCGCATCATCACCATCGGCCTGGGCAATGATGTGGACGAGGCAGAGATGCAGGGTCTGGCCTCCTCTCCCAGCGACTACTACCATGCGCCCACTAGCGACCAGTTGCGGGACATCTACGAGCAGATCGCCGGCTCCATCCAGGGAGTGCCCGCTAGGGCCATCATCCTGACGGACCAGCTCTCCGACGATGCCACTCTGGTACCCAACTCCTTCACCGGTTCGCCGCTGCCCAGCGTTAGCGGCAAGACTTTGACCTGGAGAATCCCTGTCCTCGGCCGGGATGAGACGAAGACCTTCACCTATCGGATCAGAACCTCACAGACGGCACAAGGACAGGTCTGCCTCAACGCATCAACGAGTGCCACCTACATCAACTCCAACGGCCATGACGCTGTTCTGGTCTACCCGCCGGCCTGTGTCACCGTCAAGCCTCAACTCCATGACATCTACTGCAAAGACCATCCCACAGATGACGGGTCTGTGCCTTCCAACCGCAACGGCGAAGCCTGGTGGGCCAGCCCTGACATCTGGGTACGTCATCAGCAGGATGGGGTGGAACAACATCAGAACCCGCAAGGCGGCCAGACGAACTACGTCTACGCCAAGGTTCGCAACCGAGGGAACGTCACCATGACGGGGATCAATGTTGACATCTACTGGGCTGTGGGAGCGGCATCCATCACCTGGTCCACTGACGGGACGTACATCGGCACAGCGACTATCGCCAGTTTGGCGCCGGGCGAGGTCAGGAAGGTTAGCATTCCCTGGATGCCGGCAACGTCTGGGCACTACTGCTTCCTGGCTCGCATCCATTCGGCTCAGGATCCCGTCAGACACGAGGGGCTGGTACCCTTTGACAACAACCTCTGCCAGAAGAATGTGCAGGTCATCGAGCCACACGGGGGTTGGATAGATAACCCTGTCGTCATCCGCAACCCGCAGAGCGGATCTGTACACACCGATATCACGATCAGCTCAGCCAGTTTCCCGACGGCGGGAGCAGCCACTTTGGACTTCACCGATCCGACCCTGTTTCATCGCTGGCAAGATGCTGGAGGCGATCTGCAGGGAGGTGAAGTGATCCCGGGCACCACCTCTGTGCGCCTTGACGTGAACCCTGCCGGAGGCACAGGAAGCATCGCAGTCACCATCGGCAGGGTCCCTCTGAGCGCAGGCCAGGAGAGCACGATCAGTCTCGGGCTGGAGGCTCCTGCAGAAAGCGAGGCGCAAGTGGAGGTGCGGCAGAAGATCGGTGGCGAGGATGTAGGCGGGACCATCTACCGGCCACCTCTGTCGCTTCGAATCTACCTGCCCATCACCGTGAAGAACTGAAAAGCGACACCGCACGACGGGCCATGCTTCGCCGCCTGTGGTAGATGAATATAGAAAGGGCCAGCAACTCTCTCGGAGTTGGTGGCCCTTTCCTGTCCTCGTGAAACCAGAACCCAGCCCAAGACTAACTTCCGCCGCGCAGCAAGCGTCCTGGGTTGCGCCTCCCGCTGACCGGTGGTATAATAGTGACCGCCGGTCAGTCTCACATCACACCGCGCTCATTCGCTCAACGTTGAGGACACCACAACAAGCCATGGACTTCGCGCTCTCGCCCGAACACGAGATGATCCGCAAGACGGTGCGCGACTTCGCTGAGAAGGAGATCCGCCCCGTCATCAAGGAGCTCGACCGCCAACAGATCTTTGATCGCAGTCTGCTGCCCAAGATGGCCGCCATCGGCCTCTTGGGCATTTGCGTCCCGGTGCGCTACGGCGGAGCAGGGATGGACTATCTCTCCTTGGCGCTGGCCTGCGAGGAACTGGAGCGGGTGGACAGCTCCTCCCGCGTCATCATGTCGGTGCACGTAGGACTGAACAGCCTGGCACTCCTGCAGTGGGGCAGCGAAGCCCAGAGGCAGCGGTACCTGGTTCCCCAGGCGAGAGGCGAGAAGATCGCCGCCTTCGCGCTGAGCGAGCCCGGCGCGGGCTCCGATGTGGCCGCGCTCAGCGCCACCGCCCGCCGCGAAGGCGACCACTACGTCCTCAACGGCGAGAAGATGTGGATCAGCCTGGCGGACGTGGCCGACAACTTCCTGTTCTTCGCCAAGACGGACCCGCGGGCCAAGCCTGCCTATCGCGGTATCAGCGGTTTCATCGTCGAGCGGAACTTCCCTGGCGTGACCACCGGCAGCATTCACGGCAAGCTGGGCGTGCGCGCCGGCGACACTGGCTGGATACACTGCCAGGACGTGCATGTGCCCGTCGGGAATCTGCTCGGCCACGAGGGAGAAGGGTTCAAGGTCGCCATGAGTGCGCTGGACAACGGGCGCTACACCGTGGCAGCCGGCGCGGTGGGGCTCATTCAAGCCTGTCTGGAGGCTTCCCTGTACTACGCCCGCGAGCGCAAGACGTTCGGCGTGGATCTCGGCCGCCACCAATTGGTGAAACGTATGATCGCGCTGATGGCGCAACGAGCGGAGGTGGCGCGGCTCCTGGTCTACCGAACTGGATGGATGAAGAACCAGGGGCTACGCAACACGCGGGAGACGTCGCTGGCAAAATGGACTGCCTGCGACGCGGCCTTCGAAGCGGCCTCCGATGCCATCCAGATCCACGGCGCCTACGGTTACTCGGACGAGTACGACGTGGAGCGCTACATGCGCAACGCCAAGGGTGCGGTGATCTACGAGGGCACGCGGGAAGTGCACATGCTTATGCAGGCCGATTACGCGCTGGGGTACCGCAGCGACAAGCCCCTGCGCTGTGAGTTGCCAGCCTATGACGCTGAACGCTGGCAAGCGGAAGC
>CAZPMV010000071.1:0-3394 GCA_964587335.1 uncultured Anaerolineales bacterium | reverse complement strand
AGATTGGTGGGAGGACTGCCTGCCTACGCACCAGTTTCCCAATCTACCATCTACCAGCCTGCCAACCTACCAACATCAGAAGGGAGGGACATCATTGAACGCCATCGTTTGTGTCAAACAGGTGCCAGACACGGCGGAGCTGCCCAAGGTGGAGCCCACCGACGTCGCTGAAGGCACGCCCAAGGTCACCCGCGTGGTCAATCCCTGGGACGAATACGCCATCGAAGAAGCGCTGCTGCTGAAGGAAGCCCACGGCGGCAAGGTCACGGCGCTGAGTCTGGGGCCACCGGAGGCCGCAGAAGTACTCAAGACTGCTGTGGCCATGGGTTCCGATGAAGCTATCCTGCTCTCAGACTCCGCCTTGGGAGATGGCGATGCCTTGACCATCGGCTATGCGCTGGCCCAGGCTATCGGCCAGATCGGCGAGTACGACCTCATCCTATGCGGCAAGGAGTCGGTGGATGGCAACAGCGGGCTGACAGCCTCGACCGCCGCCCGCTACCTGAGCATTCCCCAACTCACCTACGTGGTCAAGATCAGAGAAGTTGACTTCGACGCACGGACCATCACCGTGGAGCGGTTGGTGGAAGAAGGTCTGGAGGTAGCGACCGCGCCGCTGCCGGCGATGGTCTCCGTCACCAAGGGGATCAACGAACCCCGCTACCCCAGCTTCCGCGGCATCCGCAAGGCAGCCCGCATGGAGATTCCTAACTGGGGCGTGGGAGACATCGCCGGACTAGACGCTGAGAGGGCCAGTGAGGCGGGCGCGGCGGTGCGCTGGACCAACATCCACAAACCGCCCGGTCGCGCTGCCCAGTGCGAGATCATCGAAGCGGACAGCGTCGCTGAGCAAGCCAGCATCCTCGCCGACCGGCTGCTGGCAGCCAAGGTCATCTAGCGTACGGCGAACGGCCAAAGGAGCATAACACTATGAGTGTCTTTGTTTGGATCGAGCAATTCAAGGGCGAGCCGGTGAGTCTCTCGTGGGAGGTGCTAGGCAAGGCCCGCCAGCTGGCTGATGCCCGCGGCGCCCAGGTTGCAGCCATCGTCCTGGGCCAGGAAGTGGAGAACATAGCCCAGCAGGCCATCAGCTACGGGGCCGATACCGTCTACCTGGCCGACGATGCAACCCTGACCGACTTCCGGGGCGACCCCTATGCCGCCGTGATCAAACCGCTGGTCGACGAACACCAGCCGTCCATCATGCTCTGGGGCGGTACCTCCCGCGGCCGCGAGCTGGCCGCCGCTGTGGGCGCTGACATGCAGGTTGGCGTCGCTGCCGACTGCCTGGACCTGCAGTTGGACGATAAGGGCAACCTGGTGGCCACGCGACCTATCTACGCCGGCAACATTCTCACCGACGTGGTCTTTCGCGGCAAGCCCCAGATCGCCACCGTGCGTTCACGAGCCTTCCCCATGCCGGAGCCCGACGCGGCCCGCACAGGGGAAGTGGTGGCCGTATCCGCGGTGCTGAGCGAGGATGACATTCCCGTCAAGGTCGTAGGCATGGAGAAAGCAACCGAAGGAGAGATGAGCGTAGCCGATGCCAACATCATCGTCTCTGGCGGGCGAGGTGTCAAGGGGACAGGGGGCTTCGAGCCCATCCGCGAGCTGGCCACCGTGCTGGGTGCGGCCGTGGGCGCGTCTCGCGCCGCCGTGGATGCGGGCTGGATCCCCTATCCGCATCAGGTGGGACAGACAGGCAAGACAGTGCAGCCTGACCTGTACGTCGCCTGCGGCATCTCGGGGGCTATCCAGCACCTGGCGGGCATGCGCACGGCCAAGGTCATCGTGGCCATCAACAAGGACCCCGAAGCGCCCATCTTCCAGGTGGCCGATTTCGGCATCGTGGAAGACCTGTTCAAGACCGTGCCAGCGCTGACAGAGGCGCTGAAGGAGCGATTGGGCTGATTCGTGGTAGAGAAAGAAGAAAGAAGGAAGCATGGAAGACGCAAGACCAAGCTTTCGGTCTCCTGGCGAGGAGAGGTTCTACCATAGGCTCCGTGGCAGAGTCACGCGGTGGGCGCAGGACAGGCGGATTCCTCCTGAACGAATCGAGTACCTGTTGGCTGCCCCTGATCTGTTCATACTGCTCTCTCGATTGGCCATGGACACTCGCGTTCCCGCGAAGGCCAAGGCAAAGATCGTGGGCGGCATTGTCTACTTCTTGTCGCCTGTGGATCTGATACCGGATTTCATAGGCCCCCTGGGTTTCTTGGATGACGTTGCTGTTGCTGCATGGATCGTTCATTCGCTTGCAGCGGAGCTGAATGCCCTAGACCCGTCAATCATCACAGAGCACTGGGAGGGAGAGGAAAACGCTCTTCAGCGTGTACAAGAGATCACCTCCAAGACAGAGGAGGTCCTAGGCAAGAGCTTTCGCCTTGTGGCATCTGCGTTGCACGAGTTGAGAAGCTCCATTGCACCTAATCTTCAAGAAGAAGCAGAACCCAAACCACAGACCTCTTTGCGGGAATCCGAGCGTGAGCAATCGGCGGGAACTCAAGACAAGCATGTCGTTTCCCGCTAGGATCCACACGGGCTGAGGCGTAACGAGAAGGGAAACCTCTTTGCCAACGACACGAGCCCCCACCGGCCCTGCGCCGCGTGGGGGCTCGTTGCGCGAAGGTGGCCAACAGGCGTGAAGGACTCGATTGAGTGTTGACACAATGGCACAATTGTGGTACACTAGCCACCGGAGGTGAAAACAAGATGGTAGTTCAAACTCAAGCGCGCAGGCAGAGGGTGCGCCTCAGCCTCGATGTGCCGCCGGAACTCCACACAGCTTTGAAAGTGACTGCGGCTAGACGGCGTCTCAGCATGAGTGATCTGGTGCGCCAGTTGCTGGAGAATGCTTTGGCAGTACTGGGTGATTCTTCCACGGTCTCCGAAGACCTGGACAGCCTGGTGGTCCGCAGGGAACTCGCAGCCGCCAGCGTGGCCGCACTGGGAGACTTCTGGGACAATGAGGTGGATGCCCAATGGCAGAACTTCCAGCCGTGAAAGTACATCCCGGCGACGTGGTAGTGGCCGACTTTCCCGGCATCACCGGAACCAAGCGCCGTCCGGCTTTAGTCGTAAGCACCGATACCTATCACGCAGCCCGGCCCGACGTCATTCTAGGTTTGCTGACAGGGCAAGTTGCAGCAGCGACAAGCCCAACAGATCACCATTTACAAGATTGGTCTGATGCAGGTCTGCACATTCCCACAGCCTTTCGGACCTTCTTGATCACCCTCCCCCAAGTGGATGTGATCGCCCGCATTGGCCATCTCTCCGAACAGGACTGGGCTGAAGTCCAGAGCCGGCTACGGCTCTCCATTGCCGTGTAGGAGTCTGTACGAAAAGTCTGCAGAGGCAGCTCCTACCGAGGACAGAATGAGCCCCCACCGGC
>CAZPMV010000070.1:0-12888 GCA_964587335.1 uncultured Anaerolineales bacterium | reverse complement strand
TGCAGTTGGCCGGTGGAGTGCAGGAAGCGCGGCCCGTAGCCCACCGTCGTCGCCAACTTGTACCGATCGCGCAGACCGGTGCGAAGCGTCCGCAGAGCGGTGTCGGTCTCAGCGGTCGGCTGGACGTAGGCTTGCAAAGCGACATAATCTCCCTCGCCTGCCTGTTTCAGAAACTCGCTCAGGGCCGCGGCGCTGAGCGGCGCCGCGTCGCCCTGGGGAAGCTCGCCCTTTTCGCTGTACTCGGCGATCATGCGGCGGGCCAGCACCTTGGCCGCCTCAACGTTGGGCTGGTCGAAGGGATTGATGCCCAGCCGCTGCCCGGCCACAGCGGTGGCCATCTCCCAGAGGAAGAACTGCCCGCCCAGATCGTACAGGTCGCGCAGGTGCAAGCGCACTACCGGATGGCCGGCCTCTTCGAGGTCAGATACCAGATATTGGGTTGAGGATGGGGACCTGGCGATATCCAATCTCCAATCTCCACTATCCAAAACGACAAAGAGCCGGTCATTGCCGTAAACCTCCGGCGGTCCCAGCGGCTCGCCGACCACGGGAAGGATGCCTTTGCCCTCCTTGCCCGTGCTCTCGGCGATGAGCTGTTCCACCCAGTAGCCGAAACTGGCAATGGCCGGCGAGGTGACCAACGTGATCTTGTCGCGGCCAGCCTTAGCCAGTTCGCCCAGGATCGCCCCCAGGCGTGCCCCGTTGTTATCGCCGTTCACCGGACGGTTGCACCCTGCGCAGTTGCACATCATGGTCGTCGCCCGGTCGAGCAGCGTTCGCAGATCCACGCCGACCAGCGCCGCCGGCGCCAGCCCAAAGTAGGACAAGGCCGCATAGCGCCCGCCGATGTTCGGATCGTTGAGGAATGTGGCGCGGAAGCCGTAGCGTTCGGCAAGGTCGACCAGATGGCTGCCAGGGTCCGTGATGGCGATGAAGTGCTCGCCAGCGCGGTCAGCGCCTGTGGCTTGCCCTGAGCTCTGTCGAAGGGCGTTGGCTACCTGATTGTAGAAGAACTTGAAGAAGGACAGTGTTTCCGCTGTGGCGCCGGACTTGGTGGCGACGATGAAGAGCGTGCAGGCCAGGTCGAGATGATCGAGGTAGGATAACACGGTGCCAGGGTCGGTGCTGTCCAGCACGGCCAGTAGGGGCGACCGGCCGGTCGCCCCTACCGTGAATACCTTGCTGAACACCTCCGGAGCCAGGCTGGAGCCGCCCATGCCCAGGAGCAGCACGTGGGTGTAGCCCTCGGCGCGCACCTGGTCGGCCAACGCTTCCAGGCGGGGGAGGTTTTCCTGCATGGCCTCGACCGTGTCCAGCCATCCCAGCCGGTTGGTGATACCCGCAGGCTCTGGCTTCCACACGGTGTGGTCGTGGGCCCAGATGCGGTCCACGATGCGGTTCTCTGCCATCTCGGCCAGGGCAGCGTCCACAGCGGACTGGTACTCTCCCAGGCTGGCGGAGAATTGCTGCCACCCGGCCAGCAGCCGGTCACGCTTCTCGGCGATGCTGGTCACAAGGGCCTCGAAGGAGTTGGCGAAAGCGGCCACGCCGTCGTCCTGCAACTTCTGAGTGATGGCGTCCAGATCCAAGCCCAGTTCGGCCAGGCGGGCCAGTTGGTCACGCGCCTCGTCCAGCCCTTCCTCCAGTGTGAGCGCTACCGTGCCGTGGTCGTGGAAAGCGTCGAGCGTGGCCGGTGGCACGGTGTCGACCGTATCCGGCCCGATCAGGCCGTCCACGTAGAGCGTGTCGGGATACAGCGGGTTTTTGGTGCTGGTGCTGGCCCACAGGGGCCGTTGGACGCGGGCGCCCTGCGCGGCCAGCCGCTCCCAGCGCTCGCCGCTGAACGTCTCGCGGAAACGGGCGTAGGCCAATTTGGTATTGGCGATGGCGATCTTGCCTTTCAGGTATTGGATAATGGATGTTGGAGATTGGAGACTGTCCAGTTGGCGGTCTACGGCGGTGTCTACTCGGCTGACGAAGAAGGAGGCCACTGAAGCTACCCGGCTCAGGTCACCGCCGTCTGCCGCCAGCTTTTCCAGCCCGGCGATGTAGGCCTCAGCCACCACATCGTAATGGGCCAGTGAGAACATCAGCGTGACGTTGACGTTTATGCCCTCGCCGATCAGGGTTTCGACGGCCGGGATGCCCTCGGGCGTGGCCGGCACCTTGATCATCACGTTGGGGCGACCCAAGGCGGCGAAGAGCCGCCGCGCCTCGGCGATGGTGCCTTCGGTATCGTCGGCCAGCGTGGGGCTGACCTCCAGGCTGACGTAGCCGTCACCGCCGTTCGTGCGGTCGTAGACCGGGCGCAGCAGATCGGCGGCGCGGCCGATGTCTTCCAGTACCAGCGTTTCGTAAATCTCGACTACGGACTTGCCTTCAGCCACCAATTGCTGCAAGGCCCGGTCGTAGTCAGCGCTGCCGGCAATGGCCTTTTCGAGAATGGACGGATTGGAGGTGACCCCGGTCACCCCTTCCTCCATGAGCGACTGGAGTCCGCCAGAGTCCAGCAGCGCCCGGCGGATGTTGTCGTACCAGATCGACTGACCCAGTGCGGCCAGTTCGTGTAGCTTGCTCATCTCAGTCCTCCAATGTCATTCGCTTGCTCACCGGATTGCAGCCTTGTCTTCTGACTGCTTGCCCGAAACACGTTCGATCATTAAGCTCCAAAACTGTGCCCTACCTGACCTTTGCCAGGCTCTTGGCTGCCAGAGCTGCGCCGACGATGCCAGCCTCATTCAACAGTTGGGCCGGCACGACGTGCGCCCGCGTCTTCAGCAGAGGGAGAAACTCGTCGTGCTTCTTGCTGACGCCGCCGCCGAGGATGAACAGATCAGGGGAGAAAAGGGCCTCCAGCTCGTCAAAGTACTCGTTGACCCGCCTGGCCCACTTCTTGTAGCTGAGTTTCTTCTCTTTGCGGATTCGATCGGACGCGTACTCCTCGGCCTCCACAAAGCCGCCCTTGCGCACTCTCATTCCCACGTGACCCAGTTCGGTGTTGGGCAGTAGCTCTCCGTTGACGAAGATGGCCGTGCCGATGCCGGTGCCCAGGGTGATCACAAAAACCACGCCCTGGTGGCCCCTGCCCGCTCCGAATTCCATCTCGGCAAGGCCCGCAGCATCGGCATCGTTGATCAGCAGCACAGGGCAGCCGGTCTTCTTCTGCAATATCTTCCGGCCATCGACGCCAATCCAGGACTTGTCCACGTTGGCCGCGCTGTAGACGATACCTCGCTTGACCACCGAGGGGAAGGTGCAGCCAACGGGCCCCTTCCAGCGGAAGTGCTTGACGATCTTGGCCACCGTGTCGGCGACGGCGTCAGGTGTAGACGGCTGGGGAGTGGGGATGCGGTAGCGCTCTGCCGCCAGCACACCCCTCTTGACTTCCACCGGCGCTCCCTTGATGCCGGATCCGCCAATGTCGATTCCCAGAATCTGCATGTTCCCCTCTTCTCTCTACCTCAGAAACCAAGTTCTTGGACAACCTGGCTTCTCTGAACTGACTATCCTTTCCCGTATACTGGAATGGCCGCTCCTTGGACGGCGCGGGCGGCATCAGAGGCCAGGAACAGGATGACGTCGGCGATGGCTTCGGGCTCCACCCAGCGACTGTGGTCGGCCTTGGGCATCGCCTGGCGGTTCTGTGGCGTGTCTATGGTGCTGGGCAGGACGCAGTTGACATTGATGGACTGTTTCTTGAGCTCAGCAGCCATGCTCTCGGTCAGGCGGATCACCGCGCTCTTGGCTGCGCCGTAGGCCCCGTTCTTGGCCGTGCCCTTCAAGCCCGCACGCGCGGCCACGTTGACTATGCGGCCGCTTCCTTGCTCCAGCATGTGCGGGATCACCGCGCGGCTGGCGATGAGCACCGTGCGAGCGTTCAGGTTGAGCATGAAATCCCAGGTTTGCAAGTCCGTTTCGTGCACCGGTGTGCCGCCGCGCCAGCCGCCCGCCGTGTTGACCAGCACATCCACCCGGCCGAAACGCTTAACTGCCTCATTCACCATCGTTTGCACTGCCTCAGGATTGGTCAGATCAACGGACGTGGCCAGGAAGTGGTCGGGTGAGCCGGCCAGCTCGGGGAAGAGCCGCGGGAGGCGGTTGGCGGCGCGATCCACCAGCACCAGTTTGCCCCCCGCTGCCTGGAAGGCCCGGGCGACGGCTCGCCCCAGATTACCGGCCGCGCCGGTCACAATCACTACCCGATCTGAGAAGTCAAACATCTCACTCATCCTCCTCGTCATGTAGTCGTTACTGATTCGCGTTGCCTGCCGTGTATTGCATGATGAGCAACCGTCGCGTTCCACATTATACGTTTTCCTGGTGGAGGAGCAAGTCTTCCAATCGCCCAGTTGCCCAACGCCAGCACCTCCAGCAAAGCCTCCAGCGCCTCGGTCAAGCCGTCAACTCGCCGGAAACTCATCCTCTGTTCGCACCTGGCGATTGATCGTCGGGGGACCCTATTTCTCCGGCACGTCGTAGCGCGGGCCGATCGTTGCCTTGAGGACGGCGCGAGCTGCCTTCACATTGGCTCGGGAGAAGGAAGGATACACGTGGATGGCGCCAGCGATGTCCTCCACCTTCAGGCCGTATTCCAAGGCGTAGATCCACTCGGGGATGAGGTCGCCCGCCCGCTCGGAGACGATGGTTGCTCCCAGCAACGCGCCGTCGCTCTTCCTGTAGACCACTTTGACCAGGCCGCTGGTGTCGTGCTCCGTCCGCGCCCGATCCACTTTCTCCATCGGCCACTCGACGCTGGCTACGTCGTCGCCGAACTTCTCCCGCGCCTGCGGCTCGGTGAACCCCGCGGCGGCAACCTCCGGATCGGTGAAGGTGGTCCAGACCACCCATTCGCGAAGGCCCTTGGCCGAGTCGCCGAACAGCCCGTTGCGGGCAGCCGTGCGTGCCTGCCAGCCAGCGTAGTGGGTGAACTGGAAACCGCCAATGCAGTCGCCAGCGGCGTAGATGTGCGGCACGGTGGTGCGCAGAGTGTCATCCACCTGGATGCCTCTGGCGCTGTAGGCCACTCCGGCCTTCTCCAGATCGAGCCCCTGCACATTGGGACGACGCCCGGTGACCAGTAGCAGCGTGTCGCCCACCACTTCTTGCCCGCCGGCGACCACGTGAATGCCGGCCTTGTCCTGCCAGGCTCGCTTGGCCCGGGCCTTGTAGCGCACATCAATCCCTTCCGCGGCAAACACCTTGCCGATGACGCCTGAGGCGGCGGGGTCGTCGCGGGGCAACAGCCGGTCGCGGCTGGCCAGCATGGTCACCTCGGAGCCCAGGCGACGGAAGGCCTGGGCCAACTCGCTGCCGATGGGCCCGCCGCCGATCACCAGCAGATGACGCGGCAGCACATCCAGGCGCCAGACCGTCTCGTAGGTCAGGTAGTCCACGCTGTCCAACCCCTCAACGGGTGGCACGAAGGGATGAGCGCCGGTGCTCAGCAGGATGTTGTGGGCCTGCAGCCTGGTGTCGCCGACGGCGATGGTGTGCGGATCCAGAAAGCGGGCCTCGCCCAGGAAGACGTCAATGCCCCCAGCGCGCAGCACCTCCGGCGTTTCCTCCGCGTAGGTCTCGGCGATGATGTGGTGTACGTGGGCCATTACTGCCTTGAGATCCACGTCGGGTTCCACGGGGGTCACGCCATATTGTCCGGCCGTGCGCATATGGTGCGCCACTTTGGCGGCCTTCAAGAGGGTCTTGCTGGGCACGCACCCGCTCCAGGTGCAATCGCCGCCGACGCGGTGCTTTTCCACCACAGCGACCCGCTTCCTTGCCCTGACGCCATAGCCCAGGGCCGACAGTCCGGCCGAGCCGCCGCCGATGACGAGCAGATCGTACATTTCACTCATGATGAGTACCTTTCCTCCATGTTCTCCAGATGATGCGAGCCTGCGATCTCTTACCTCAAAAACAAAGGCTGCTTCACTATACCACAGGGGCAGCCCAGTGGCTGCGACATAAGTCTCTTTTGTCCGCGAGCCTCCAGTTGGGGCGACGCACTGCAAGGGGGCTGCTCCGACCCCAAAGGGCGGCCGCGAGAGATGATAGATCTCACTCAGCGAGGTCCCTTTCTGGGAATGCGTCGCCCCCTACAGCAGGTGCACCCAATACCGTTTTCCGAAGGGCGGATCGACGGACAGCCCCAGTCGTTGGTAAAGTTCCGGGGGGATGCCGATATCGGCCAGGTAGAGTTCGCCGGGTACGTCCCGCAATCCGGTCTTGGGCAGGGCCAGGGTCAAGGTGCGTTCGGCCCGCATTACCACTCCGGCTGCCTCGCCCGTCGTGGCGTCCAGCCCCGAGGGCACGTCCAGGGAAAGCACTCGCACCGCGTGCTGATTGCACAAGTCAATGAGTTCGGCCACCCTGCCCCGCACCGCCCCGCGCAGGCTGTAGCCGATGAGCGCGTCCACGACGACCTGCGCACGGAGGATCACCTCTTCGGCCTGGGCGGGGGCGTGTTTCAAACACGCCCCTACACCCGCCGCTTGCAGGATGTGCAGTTGGTTGGCCGCCGCGCCGGTCAGTGTTGCCGCTTGCTTGCTCAGCACCACCCAGACGGTGAAGCCGCGATTGTGCAGGTGCCGGGCACAGCAGAGGCCGCCGCCACCGTTGCCGCCCGACCCGGCCAGGACGGTGACCTCTCCTCTGGCCCTTGTCCTGAGGCCCGTCGAAGGGCCGCCCAGCATCTCCATTACATTACTGGCCAGGTTGCGGCCGGCGTTTTCCATCATCTGCAGGATGCCCAGGCCGAACTCCTCCGTGGCGAGACGATCCACCTCCCGCATCTGCGCGGCGGTCACCGCTGGCACGACGATGCCATCTTCGGTTCGAAACATCTTTGCTCCCCCTCCGGCAACTGTTCTTTTCGTTGCTCCCATTTGATGAAACACTGGACGGCCACGGCCGCCACCGGTCAGCCGCAGGACGTGATTCCCAAGAGGGAGCAAAGGAAGAATCAGTCGCTTTGATTGGGATATGGGGACACGGAAAAACGCGGACGCTGCGCGTACGCGGATAATCCAAGAGGTATCCGTGTTGTCCGTGTCATCCGTGTCAATCCGCGTCTCTCGTGATGTGCCAGGCACGCAGGAGTTCAGCCACGCTCCAGGCCTGGGCGATGCAGCCGCGTGGTCGGAACGGTGGCTCGCCGTCGAAGATCTCGCTGATGCTGCCCACGCCGTGGTCAGCCAGATGGCGAAAAAGAGGCGGCAGGAAGGCACGCGCCCGCCGGCGGTCGGCGTAGACGCGCAGATGCGCCGTCACGAACGGGCCGATCAGCCAGGCCCAGACGGTGCCCTGGTGATAGGCCGCATCCCGCTGCCGCTGGTCGCCGCCGTAGTGGCCGATATAAGCCGGATCGCTGGGCGCCAGGCTACGCAGGCCGTGGGAAGTGAGCAGGTGGCGACCGCAGACGTCCACCACAGCGCGCTGCTGGCGAGCGTCGAGCGGGCTGTGGGGTAGCGAGACCGCCAGCAACTGGTTGGGCCGCAGCGCGGCATCGTGCCCGTTCGGGCCGTCAATCACGTCGTAGCAATAGCCTGCCGTCTCGTTCCAGAAGCGGGCGAAGCCGGCCCGCGCCTGCTGCGCCAGTCCGTCGTAGCGCTCGACCGGTTTGCCCAGGCGGCGCGCAAAGTCGGCCATGCAATGCAGGGCATTGTACCACAGCGCGTTGACCTCCACAGGCTTGCCCATCCGGGGCGTCACCACCCAATCGCCCACCTTGGCGTCCATCCAGGTGAGTTGCACGCCCGGTTCGCCCGCATACAACAGGCCATCAGCAGGGTCCATGTGGATGTTGTAGCGTGTGCCGCGCAGGTGCCATTCGACGATCTCCTGCAGTACAAGGAAAAGGTCGCGCAGCAGCGCGTCGTCGTGCGTAGCAGCGTGGGTGGCGCGGATGGCTTCGAAGTACCAGAGCGTGGCGTCCACGGTGTTGTATTCGGGTCTCTCCCCCTCGTCTGGGAAGCGGTTGGGGAGCATGCCCTGGTCCACAAAGCGGGCGAAGGTGCGCAGAATGCGCTCCGCCACGTCGTGGCGACCGGTGACCAGCGTCAGGCCCGGTAGGCTGATCATCGTATCGCGGCCCCAGTCGCCGAACCAGGGGTAGCCGGCGATGACCGTACGTCCGTCGGGGTCGTCGGGCAGGGCGCGGCCCACGATGAACTGGTCGGCGACCAAGGCAAGATGTTCGATGGCCGTAGGGGTACCGCTTGCGAGTGCCCTGGCCTGGCCAGGCGCAAGGCGGGCAGGCGCAGGGCCTGCCCCCACGAGATGGGCCTCGGTGCTGGCGACGATAGTGAGCGATTCGCCCTCGTGCAACGTGGCGGTGAAGAGGCCAGCGTAGAGGTTGTCGTCCAGCGCGTCCAGCCCACGGTATGCCTCCAGACTCAGGAAGTAGTTGCGGTACCACTCGTGCTGCGGCGTCACTTCGGCGCGGTCGCTCAGCAGGTAGTAGTGGCAGGTCTCAGACCTGCTCCCTACTTGCTTGAAGGGTGTCACTCGCAGGCCGTGCGGCACCGGCTCGATCGCCATCTGCCAATCACCGGCGTGCGTGTTGCCGTGATGATCCCGATAGTTGACCAGAGCCTTGATGCTCAGGGCCAACGGCGCGGTGGCGCGGCGCAGGTCGTAGCGGATGTACGTGGTGTTGGCTCCATGCTGCATCCAGACCCGCTTCTCCAGCAGTGCGTCGGCACAAGCAAAGGTCCACACCGGCGTGCTGCCTTCCAGGCGGAACCGCTCCAGGTGCTGGAAGCCGGTCGGCTCCACTGCCTGCTGCCCTTTCCCCCACTCCTGGGGAAGGGTGGGGGAGGGGGGCGCCCAGCGGCTGGCGCCCAGCGGGTAGACGCGCCCATCGTAGGTGGCCGTCTCGTCCAGCTTGGCCAGCAGGAGCGTGCGGCCCAGGGGCGGTTTGAGCGCGGCGAAAAGCAGTCCGTGGTAGCGGCGAGTCGGCAAGTTGGCGATGGTGCCCATAGCATACCCGCCGATGGAGTTGGTCACCAACCACTCGCGCCGCTCGGCAAACGCCAGATGGCCACAGATGTCACGTCCGAAATCGAGCATGGCTCCTCTCTTGAGCATGGGTGCGGAGGAGCAGAGGAGCGTGGGAGAACTCTCCTCCGCTCCACGGCACACCGGCACCCCTGCTCCCCTGCATCCCCGTGGCCTATCCGTCGTTCTGGTCGATCAGAATCACCCGCGCTGGTGCGCCATCGCTGCCGGGGATCTTGAGCGGCAGGCACACCAGTTGGTACACACCGGGGGCAATGCCGCTCAGATCCAGACCTTCGACGGCGACAATGTCTGCACCCAGCAGGATCCGATGCGTGGGCATAGTGTCGTCGAAGGGCCCGACCGACAGGTAGTCCACGCCCACCAGCCGGACGCCGCGCTCCACCAGCCAGCGTGCGCCATCCTCGGTAATGGCGACGAAGTCCTCGTAGAATTCGCGCTCGCCTCGTGCCCAGCGGTCGGAGTTGCGGGTGCGGAAGAGCACGCGTTCGGCGCCGACCGGGATCGCCAGCCCTGCCAGCACCTCGGCCGAGAGGACATCCGCTTCCAGCACCGCGACGACCAGTGCCGGGCCCACGAGCACATTCAGGTCGAGGGCCTCTATGCCCGATCCGGTGGCGATGAAGTGGATGGGTGCATCCACGTGGGTGCCAGTATGCGCGCCCATGTCCAGGCGAGAGACTGTGGCCATGTCGCCTCTATCCAGGCGGGAAGTTAGGGTGATTTTGACCGGTGGATCGCCGGGCCATACAGGAAGCGTTTCGGATATGGGCAACGAGATGTCGTGGATAGGCATGGCTCTATCCCCTGCCACCACAGTCTTGGATCAACTTGGCCACGAGCGCTGTCCAGCCCGTCTGGTGGCTGGCCCCTAGGCCGGCGCCACTGTCGCCGTGAAAGTACTCGTAAAACAGGATGTGGTCTCGCCAGTGCGGATCGCTCTGGAAGATCTCGTCGCTCCCGAACACAGGGCGTCGGCTGCCCCGGGCCTCGTCACGCAGGAAGATGCGCGCCAGCCGGCGGCTGAGTTCGTCGGCCGCCCCATCCAGCGTGACCCAGTTGCCCGAGCCGCGCGGCAGTTCGACGGTGAACGAATCGCCGTGGTAGCGATAGTACGTGCGCAGCGCTTCAATCATCAGGTAGTTGATGGGGAACCAGATGGGGCCGCGCCAGTTGGAATTACCGCCGAACAGCCCCGTGCTCGATTCGGCCGGTTCGTAGGGCACAGTGTAGACCTGACCACCCACACGCCAACTGTAGGGGTGGTCGGCGTGGTACTTGGAGAGCGAACGCAGGCCGTAATCCGAGAGGAACTCCGCCGGGTCCAGCATGCGGCGCATGACGCGCGCCAGCTTCCCTTTGCTGACGATGGCCAACAGCCGCCGGTCACCCTCGCCGGGCATGGTGAGCGAACAGACGTTGCTCACCAAACGGGGGCGATACTTGATGAACCAGTTCATGCGCCGCCGGAAGCGGGGCAGCCTTTCCAGCAGATCAGGTTCCAGCGTCTCCACGGCAAACAACGGGATGAGGCCGACGAACGAGCGCACCTTGAGGGGAACGAAACCGCCGTCGGAGGCGTGCAGCACATCGTAGAAGAAGCCATCTTGCTCGTCCCACAGGCTGACGCCATGCCCGCCCATGTCGTAGAAGGCATTGGCGATGTAGATGAAGTGCTCGAAGAACTTGGTGGCCACGTCCTCGTAGGCTGGCCGGGTGCGCGCCAACTCCAGGGCGATGGCCAGCATGTTGAGGCAGTAGGCAGCCATCCAGGCTGTGCCGTCGGCTTGCTCCATGTGCCCGCCGGTGGGCAGCGGCGCGCTGCGGTCGAAGACGCCGATGTTGTCCAGGCCCAGGAAGCCACCCTGGAAGACATTATGGCCGTCATGGTCCTTGCGGTTCACCCACCAGGTGAAGTTCAGCAGCAGTTTGTGGAAGACCCGCTCCAGGAAGGCGGTATCGGCCTGGCCGGTGACATCGCGGGTGATCTTGTACACCTGCCAGGCGGCCCAGGCGTGCACCGGCGGGTTCACATCGCCGAAAGCCCACTCGTAGGCAGGGAGTTGGCCGTTGGGGTGCATGTACCATTCCCGCAGAAGTAGGATGATCTGTCGCTTGGCCCATTCGGGGTCAATCAGGGCGATGGGAACGGTGTGGAAGGCCAGGTCCCAGGCGGCGAACCAGGGATACTCCCACTTGTCGGGCATGGAGAGCACGTCCAGCGCGTAGATGTGCGCCCAGTCACTGTTGCGCCCGTGGAGGCGGCCGTCGGGCGGGTCTGGCTGCGATGGGTCGCCCTCCAGCCACAGTTCCACGCTGTAGTGGTAGAACTGCTTCGTCCACAGCACGCCGGCGAGGGCCTGGCGATGCACCCGCTGCTCGTCCTCGCTCAGGTCAGGCCGCTGGATGGTCGTGTAGAACTCGTTGGCCTCGCCGATGCGCTGCTCGAACATAGCGTCGAAATCGGCAAAGGCGTCGTCGTGGGGGAGGCTGGAAAAGCGCACCCGCACGGTGAAGGTCTCGCCGGGCGGGACGATGGCCTGGAAGTGTGCAGCCACCTTGGTGCCCACCTGGGCAGGGTTCACTAGATCTGAGCGCCCATGGACGACAGCGTTGTTGATACTGTCCTTAACGTATGGCGTGACGTTAGGCCAGTTGAACAGCCGCTCAGCGTTGGTCTCGTTTTCGGTGAACAGTAGGGGCGCACGGCCGGTCGCCCCTACATCATGCTGCGCCCCAACGTACCACCACCTCTCGCCCAGATGTCGGTGGTCTGTGTACACCGTATCCGGCGCGCTGGCCTGTAGTTCAGGGTGAGGACGGCCGTAGCCCCACGACCACGTGTTGCGGTACCACAAGTGAGGCAGGACGTGGATGGGCGCTGGTTCCGGCCCGCGATTGACGACCGAGATGCGGCATAGAATGTCCTCCTGGTCGGCCTTGGCATATTCGATGAAGACGTCGAAGGTGCGGTGCTGCTCGAAGGCTTCGCGCAGTGCGTCCGTCAACTCGAACTCTGGAGCGTCACGGCCCCGCCGCCGGTTCTCCTCCACGAGCAAGGCATAGGGAAACTCGACCTGCGGGTACTTGTAGAGCATCTTCATGTAGGAGTGGGTGGGCGTACCGTCGAGGTAGAAGTAGACCTCCTTCACGTCCTCGCCGTGGTTGCCCTCGGGCCCGGCCAGGCCAAAGAGCCGCTCCTTCAGGATTGGATCTCGTTCATTCCAGAGGGCGACGGCCATGCAGATATTCTGGAAGCGATTGCAGAAGCCGCCCAGGCCGTCCTCGGCCCAGCGGTAGGCGCGGCTGCGGGCGTGGTCGTGGGGAAAGTGGTCCCAGGCTTCGCCGCTGGCGCTGTAGTCTTCGCGCACGGTGCCCCAGGCCCGCTCGCTGATGTACGGCCCCCAGCGCTTCCAGTCGGCTCGGCGGGCCTCCGAATCGGCCAGGCGTTTGTGCTCAGCAGTCTGTTGTTTCGCCATACGGTTTGCCTTTCCATGTAGCCAAGGACGTAGGTTTTCCCTCCCTACATCCTCAGGCAGTGACTGGCTGCGCCCAGGAGTGCGACTTTGGGGTTGAGGATGACGTGCACTGGCATGCGCTCCATCAGGTCTGACATGCGCCCCTTGGCCTGGAAAGCGTCTAGAAAACGCCTCTCCTCCAGAGCCGGCAGGATGCGCGGCGGGATGCCGCCGCCCAGGTAGACGCCGCCGGTGGCCAGCACCTTGAGGGCCAGGTTGCCTGCCTCCGTTCCCAGGATGGACACGAAGCTGTTGAGCGTGGCCACACACAGGTCGCACGCGCTGTCGCTTTTCAGGGCGTTGTTGACGATGATCGGAGTGGGATCATCGGCCGCGGCCAGTTGCTCGGCCAGCC
>CAZPMV010000069.1:7806-12907 GCA_964587335.1 uncultured Anaerolineales bacterium | reverse complement strand
ACAAGTGGCAGACCGTAGGGACGACCGGCCGGTTGCCCCTACTTCTGCCCCTCAGATGAGTAACGCTGCTGTCAGCGGAAAAGCGGAAAAGCCGGAACGTCTATTTTCCGCTCGTTCCGCTC
Organism: uncultured Anaerolineales bacterium; assembly: GCA_964587335.1. Classification (GTDB taxonomy): domain Bacteria; phylum Chloroflexota; class Anaerolineae; order UBA3071; family UBA3071; genus UBA3071. The sequence continues at coordinate 12,785 of CAZPMV010000069.1, read as the reverse complement.
GTTCCGCTGTTCCGCTGACGAGGTGCCGATCATGTCCATGGAAGGACTCAAACAACAAGGAAGCCATAGCGGACGATTGCGCATGCTCCAGATTGTGCTGGCTGCGATCACCTTGCTGCTCGCACTACGGCTACTGGAACTCCAAGTGCTGCAGGCCGACGGACACGATGGGTCGAAGACACCACGGCCTGACGAAACCAAGCGCGCCCCGCGCGGGCGCATCGTGGAGAAACGAGGCTATCTGCTAGCTACTGACGTCTTCCAATGGGAAGTGGGCGCCAACCCCCAGACATTCGGGGACGAGGAGGCCAGACGGCGGGCTGCCATCTGCCTGCAGGAAATGCTCAACGTGCCAGCGAATGAGGTCTTTGCTCTGCTGCAAGAAAAGACCTCCTACGTCGTCATACGCCGGGAAGTGCCAAGGAACCTCGCCCAGATGATCAACGGGTCGTTCGACAACGAACAGACCTCGCCAGACGAAGCCACTCCGTCCAACCAGCCGGCGGAAGAAGGCAGCGAGGTCATGGCGAGCGCAACAGGATTGTGCGACTGGCCGCTGACCGACCAGGTGTGGGCGTCACCCTACCGAGTGCGTCTCTATCCCCAGAACGATCTTTTTGCACATTTGACGGGTTTCGTCACCATAGATGATGGCGATAGCTACTACGGCCTGGAAGAGATCTACGGAGCTTTCCTGCAAGGAGAGGTAGGTCCTGAACTGCGCAGGCCAGGAGAAGGCACGCTGCCCGAGGATTTCAGCATATTCCTGCCTTCGGAGGTAGGCTATGACCTTATCCTGACCATAGACTGGCGTATCCAACGCATCGTGGAGAAGGCGCTGGCAGAGGCCATGCAAGAGACGGGGGCCGAAGGGGGTACGATTATCGTCATGGAGCCCCAGACTGGCGCCATTCTTGCCAGCACCAGCCACCCGGCGTATAATCCCAATGAGTACTGGAAGTACCCGAATGGCACTCCGCTCTTCACCGACCCGGCCATCAGCAGTATCTACGAGCCAGGATCCGTGTTCAAGATCATCACCCTGGCCATAGCGCTGGACAGTGGAGCGATCACGCCAGACAGTGTCTTCAATGATCCAGGCAAGTTGGAGGTAGCAGGGCACATCTTTCAGAATGCGGACCACGAGGCCCATGGACAGGTTACGGCCACCGATATTCTGGCTCTCTCGCTCAACGTGGGCATCGCCCATGTGGGGGAGCAGACCGGAACCGATACGTTCTACAGGTACTTGCCTCGTTTCGGGTTCGATGGCAAAACCGGCGTAGACCTGGCCTATGAAGTGAATGGTCTGGTGAAGTCGCCCGGAGACTCGGATTGGAGCCCGTCGGATTTCGTTGCCAACTCCTTCGGGCAGGGAATCAGCGTCACGCCCCTTCAGATGGTCTCGGCGGTCGCGGCGATAGCCAACAACGGCATGTTGATGCGTCCCCACGTGGCAGACAAGCTGGTCGTCTCTGGACAAGTCGTCAAGGTGCAGCCCATACTGGTGGACCGGGTCATCAGCCCAGAGACCGCACGCACGCTGACGAAGATGATGGTCACGGCTGTGGAGATCGGGGCTCCCGAAGCGCTCATCCCTGAATGTGATGTGGCCGGCAAGACGGGGACCGCTCAGGTGCCCATAGAGGGCGGATATCACGAAGAGTGGACGATAGCCTCATTCGCAGGCTTCGCCCCCGCCGTCGATCCGGCCTTTGCCTGTCTGATCAAGCTAGACAAGCCTTTGACTTCCATCTGGGGCGCTCATGTCGCAGCTCCAGTCTTTCGAGAAATTGCCCCCCAGATACTGAGGATTCTCAAGGTTCCCCCGGAAGCGCAGCGTCCGGGCAGCGCCCTCGACAGCGAATGAGGCCAAGCGATCCCATGCAGCCAACGCCATCCACACCCACCCTGGCCGACATCGCCACCGCACTGTGCCGTCGGTCTGCACTACCAGACCTGCCGCAGCGGGAGATCACCCTTTTCGTCATCGACTCCCGCCAGGCGCAGGAGGGAAGCTGCTTTGTCGCTCTGCGCGGCGAGCACCAGGACGGGCACGATTTCATCTCTGACGCGCTGGAGCGGGGAGCTACAGCGATCATCGCCGGGCCCCAGGCAACGGCGCTGCAGGCCGTCGAGGGACGCGGATCGAAGGTCAATGTCATAAACACAGTTGCCGTCAGCCCGCAGGTTCGCTCCCCCCTTCCTGCCTGTGCAGACGCAGACAGGCGCTCCGCCCCCACTGTCTTCATCGTCGAGGACAGCCTGAAGGGATTGCAGCAGGTCGCAGCACACTGGCGCTTGCAGTTCAGTCCCCGTGTCGTGGGCATCACAGGCAGCGTAGGCAAATCTACATCGAAGGAAATGATTGCCGCTGTGTTGCGGCAGCGATATCCTACGCTGAAGAGCCCTGGAAACCTGAACAACGAGATCGGCCTACCACTGACGCTGCTGCAACTGCGCGGCGTGCACGAGCGTGCCGTGCTGGAAATGGGCATGTACGACAGGGGGGAAATTGCCGAGTTGGCGGCGATCGCCCGCCCGCAGGTGGGGGTGATCACCAACGTCGGACCGACGCACCTGGAGCGGTTGGGCACGCTGGAGCGCGTCGCCGCGGCTAAGGCCGAATTGGTGCAGGCCCTGCCGCAAGACGGGGTCGCCATCCTCAACAGCGATGACCCACTGGTGAGGTCCATGGCCGAGCTCACCTCGGCGCAGGTCTTCTTCTATGGCCTGACGCCAGGTTGCGACCTCTGGGCCAGCCACATTGCCAGCGAGGGATTGGAGGGCATCCGCTTCCGCTTTCGGCGCGGCGAGGATACGATCCACGTCAAGGTACCACTGCTGGGGCGGCACAGCGTACACACCGCACTGCGGGCAGCGGCCGTGGGGTTGATCGAAGGACTGAGCTGGCAGGAGATCGTCAGCGGATTGCGCGACGTGTCGGGACAACTGCGGCTCCTGGTGGCGCCTGGCGTGGGGGGATCGACGCTCATTGACGACACCTACAACGCCAGCCCGGCCTCCACCATCGCCGCCCTGAACCTCCTGGATGATCTGGACGGGCGGCGCATCGCTGTGTTGGGAGACATGCTGGAACTAGGCAGCTTCGAGGAAGAAGGGCACCGCAGGGTGGGCTGCCGCGCTGCCGATGTGGTGCAACTCCTCGTCACCGTCGGCCCACGGGCGCGCTGGATCGGCCACGAAGCGTTGGCGTGTGGGATGCCCGAGGATAGCGTGCGGATCGTTGACGACAACGCATCCGCATTGACTCATCTGCAAGATGTGATGGAGACCGGCGATCTCGTACTGGTGAAAGGCTCGCGAGGCATGGCTATGGAGCAGATCGTGGCCGCGCTCACGCGGCCGTCGCCCGCGCTGCAGGAGGGAGAGTAGCGATGGCCCGTGCGCCCATGCCCTTCGCCCTGACTCTGGGCACCGTCTCCTTCCTCTTCGCCGTGATCTGGGGCAAGCCGCTGATACGCCAGCTCAAGCGCTGGGGGATCGGCAAGCAAATCCGGATTGACGAGCCAGACAGCCATCAGTGGAAGACAGGCACGCCGACCATGGGCGGGGTGATGATCATCCTTCCGGTGTTCGTCGTCACCCTGGCACTGAACTTCGCCAACTTCCTGAGCGGGTTCGCCGCTGGACGAGCCTTTCTCTCTTACTTCGGCTTCACCCACGGCAGCCCACTGATCGGCAAATCGCTGCTGGTACCCATCGGGGTGATGCTGGGCTTCGGGCTGCTGGGCGCGCTGGACGATTGGAAAGGAGTGCGGAACACGACTGAGGGCACTGGGCTATCGCCCCGCGTCAAGTTCGCCGGGCAGCTTGCGATCTCCCTGGCCACAGCGATGGGATTGTACTTAGCGCTGGACATTCACAGCATTGCGCTCCCGGGCGTGTCACAGAAGATCAACATCGGCCTGGCGTACATTCCCATAGCCATGTTCATCATCGTCGGCACGTCCAATGCCGTCAACCTGACCGACGGCCTGGATGGGCTGGCGGGTTCGCTGGCGACGCTGAGTTTCGCCGCCTATGGCATCATCGCCTTCCAGCAGGGACAGCATCCACTCCTGGCCTTCTGTCTGACCGTGGTAGGAGCGGTGATGGCCTTTCTGTGGTATAATGCCTACCCCGCCCAACTCTACATGGGCGACCTGGGGGCTCTGGCCCTGGGAGCCACGCTGGGCACGGTGGCCTTGATGACTGGACAGTGGCTGTTGCTGCCCATCATCAGCCTCGTCTTTGTTGCCGAGGCAGTCTCAGTGATCCTGCAAGTAGGCTGGTTCAAGTGGACGAAGCGGCGCACGGGGCAAGGGCAGCGGATCTTCAAGATGACACCACTGCACCTGCATTTCGAACTGTCAGGCTGGTCCGAAATGCACATCACCCAGCGCTTCTGGCTGGTGGGCATTCTGGCAGGGATGTTAGGAATCGCCCTGGCACTGGGGTAGGTATTGGGTATTGGGTGGCAATGGCTCGCCTTGTTCAGAACAACCGGATATGAGATGACCTCCAATCACAAAGAAGCGTCACACCTGCAATCCACTACATCCTATTACGGGTTTCTGCCGGACGGCAGTCTCTGGGTGGCGGACGACGGTCTCCGGCCCGAACTCCACGAGCGTCTGCGCCGTCTTCAGCCAGGGGTGCTGGCGGCATTAGAGCGAAAGGACTACGCTGCCGCACTGAGCCTGGCCTACAGCACGCTGGAAGCATTGGCCCACGGACTGCGGCCAACTTGGGCCGACACGTTGCCGAGACACGAAAACAACAGAAAGGGTAGTGCGCTGATCCAAGCGCTTCTAGTGGAAGTAGAGCGGTTCCCTATCGTAGCCAGAGAGGATACGACACTGCGCGAGCTGCAGGGCACTGCGGTCTGGGTGAGCCACCGGGCCTGGACGACGACACGAGCAGAGGCACTGGCTATTGCCCATCGGCTGGCGACGACTCTTGGCCTTGGCCTTGGC
>CAZPMV010000069.1:0-7706 GCA_964587335.1 uncultured Anaerolineales bacterium | reverse complement strand
TCCACTGCAGGTGAGCGGCATGGGCGATCGAGCTGCCCTCTGGACACGAGCGTGGGTCTAGGTATTGGGCATTAGGGATTGGGGATTGGAGACTGGGTATTGGGTGCTGGGCATTCGGTATTGGGGATTAGGTCAGAAGGGAAGCGCGAAGCACAAGTGAACCTGAAGGGCACGGGCGTACTCGTTGTCGGACTGGCGCGGCAGGGCATGGCCATGGCTCGCTTCCTCGTCGGCGAGGGAGCGCAAGTCACGGTGACTGACGTGCAGCCCGCCGAGGCACTGGCCGAGCCTCTGGCCACGCTGGCCGGTCTGCCCATCCACTACGCACTGGGCGGCCACCCGCTCAGCCGCCTGGACAACACGGACCTGGTGTGCCTCAGCGGCGGCGCGCCTACGACCATCCCTCTCGTGGCCGAGGCGCGGCGGCGAGGCATCCCGCTGAGCAACGATGCCCTGCTGACACTGGAACGCAGCGCGGCGACGGTGATGGGCATCACTGGGTCCGGCGGAAAGACAACGACCACAACGCTCGTGGGGCTGATCCTGAAGGCAGCTGGCATCCCTGCGCACGTGGGCGGCAACATCGGCACGCCGCTCATTGACTGCCTGGACGAACTGCAGCCTGGTCACTGGGCGGTGATGGAGCTTTCGAGCTTTCAACTGGAGCTTTTTGACCGCAGCCCGCAGGTGGCGGCGATGACTAACCTCACGCCCGACCACCTCGACCGGCATGGAACGATGGCGGCTTACAGCGCAGCAAAGGCCAACATCCTACGCTGGCAGACGCCGGACAACGTCTGCGTGCTCAACGCCGATGACAAGCTAACCAGCCGCTGGCTGGCATCAGGCCGGGTTGACATCGCTGCCGAGGAGGATCAACCGGCGACCAACTTCCCGCTCGCGGCCAGGCGGCTTGGCTTCAGCCTGCGGGAGGAGATGGACGCAGGGGCCTTCCTGCACGGCAGGGGGGAAGTACTGGTGTTGCGGCTGCCGGGGCAGCCCGAAACGGTGATCTGCCGACGAGAAGCGGTGCGGTTGCGGGGGATGCACAACGTGGCCAACCTGCTGGCTGCCTGCGTTCTGGCTGGCGTGGCCGGCGCGCCGCCAGAGGCTATGGCCGAGGTGGCCGCGAGTTTCGAGGGCGTGACGCACCGTCTCGAGCCGGTGCAGACACTGAACGGTGTACTGTGGGTCAATGACTCGATCGCCACGTCGCCGGCGCGAGCAGCGGCGGCGATACAGTCATTCAACGAGCCCATCGTCCTGCTGGCCGGCGGGCGGGACAAGAAGCTGGATTGGGACAACTTTGCTGAGCTGGTGCACGAGCGGGTGGAACACGTAGTGCTGTTTGGCGAGGCAGCGGAGCTGATCGAAAGGGCGATTCGTAGGTCCGAGTTCGCGATTCGCGGAGCATCGGGCCCCCTGGGAACTGCGAAACACGTGGCAAGAACTCATCGTTGCGCCGACTTGGAGGAGGCCGTCGGCGTGGCCCACCGCGTGGCCGAGCCTGGCGATGTGGTGCTGCTGGCTCCCGGCGGCACGAGCTTCGACGCCTACAAGGACTACCCCGCTCGCGGCGAGCATTTCCGCACATTGGTACAAGCGCTGGAGAGCGAGCAAAAAAGATGACGACAAAGCGCCTGTCGAAGGGCGAACCAGACTACGTGATCATCATGATCACCGCCAGCCTGTTGGCTTTGGGCCTGCTCATGGTCTACAGCGCCAGCTACGTCTGGGCAGTCGAAACAGACAAAGATCCCTCCTACTACTTCCTGCGGCAATGCACGTGGGCGGCACTCGGCATCGCGGGAGCATTGCTCATGTATCGGGTTGACCATGGCTTCTGGCGACGTTGGGCCATTCCGATCATGGCAGTTGTCCTTCTCGCTCTCCTGGTCGTGCTTTTCACCGGGCAGAGGAAGTACGGTGCGATCAGCACCTTCCTCGCAGGCTCTATCCAACCCAGTGAACCGGCCAAAGTGGCAATGATCATCTACTTGGCAACCTGGTTATCTTCCAAGGGGGAGAAACTGCGAGATGTCAGCTACGGCCTCTTGCCATTCGGCGTCCTGCTAGGCTTGGTCGCGGGCCTGATCGTCTTGCAGCCTGACCTGGGAGCAGCTATCCTGATCGTGTTCATTGCCATAGCCATGTTCTTCCTGGCAGGGGCTGACCCCAAGCAGGTTGCCCTCAGCTTGGGCGCGAGTGTTCTCACGTTTGCCCTGCTGGTCCTAACATCGAATAACGCTCAGCGGCGTATCAGTGACTTCGTGGCCATTGTGCGTGATCCCCAGCAAGGAGGTCATCCTCACGTGCGAATGGCCTTGGAAGCACTTGCCAAAGGCGGTGTGATTGGTACGGGCATCCCCGACGGTACCTACAAGCAATTGGGCCGTGTACCACTGCCCTTCAGTGACAGCATCTTCCCGATCCTGGGAGAAGAAATGGGATTGCTGGGCACGTGGCTTGTGCTGGCCCTCTTCGCCCTGCTGGCCTATCGCGGCTTCCGCATTGCCCTGCGCGCCGAGAACAGCTACGGTATGCTGTTGGCCTCAGGACTCACCTGCTGGTTCATCTTTCAGGCGTTGATCAATGTTGCTGTGAACACCGCTATGGTCCCCTACACCGGCATCACTTTGCCCTTCATCAGTCATGGCGGCTCCTCGTTGGTAAGCTGCCTGGCAGGCGTGGGGTTGCTCCTGAGCATCTCCCGCGGTGGAGACGGCGGAAAGCAGGAACACGAAAAGAGAACACGAAAAGAAGAGACGATACTCCATGAGGCTCTTGATTTCCGGCGGCGGGACCGGGGGACACGTCTATCCTCTTCTGGCCGTCGTGGAAGTACTGCGCGGCGCGACGGAAAGCAGACCCGTTCCAGCGGAAGCCGCACCACCCTGTCTGCACAGGCAGGCAAGCGACGGGCAACAAGCCGCTCCACCAGCCAGCGCCGCAAGGGAACTTCACGTTCTGTACGTCGGTAGCCGCGGCAGCGTGGAGGAACGGCTGGCTGCTCGCGCTGACCTGCCTTTCCGGCCCATTGAGACGGGCCAACTGCGCGGGCGGGCGCCGTGGGCCGCCGCCCGCAGCCTATGGCACATGAGAAGCGGGCTGCAACGCTCGCTGCAGCTCATGCAGAGCTTTTCACCGGACGTGGTGTTTGTCACAGGGGGCTACGTTTGCGCGCCGGTGGTCGTCGCCGCTCGACGGCAGGGCCGCCCTGTATTCATCTACCTGCCGGACCTGACGCCGGGGCTGGCCGTCCGCTGGTTGAGCCGGCTGGCCCAGCAAGTGGCGGTCACCTGTCCAGAAGCAGCTCGCTTCTTTGGCAGCAAGGCAGTCATCACCGGCTATCCGGTGCGGCCGGCGTTGCTGGAAGCTGCCGGAGACCGAGCGGCAGCGCGGCTGGGTTTTGAGCTGGACGCGCGGGAGAAGACTCTGCTGGTTTTCGGCGGTAGCCGCGGAGCGCGCAGCATCAACCGGGCGCTGACCGCCTGCCTGCCGCAGCTTCTGCCCATCTGCCAGGTGATCCACATCAGCGGCCGGTTGGATTGGCCCTGGATCCAAGAGCAAGCGGGCAAGCTGCCAGCAGCGCTACGAGCCCGCTATCGGCCTTTCGCCTACCTGGACGAGCAGATGGCGCAAGCCTTGGGAGCGGCAGACCTCGTGCTTTCTCGCTCTGGAGCAGCGACTCTGGGGGAGTATCCCGTGCTGGGACTGCCCAGCCTACTGGTGCCCTATCCCCACGCGGGGCGACATCAGGAGGCCAATGCCCTGTACCTGGCCAGCCGCGGCGCAGCGCAGGTTCTGGACGACGCCGCGCTCGGCGACGGACTGCTGCCCGCGCTCCTAGGACTGCTCGGCGACGAGACAGCACTCGTGCTCATGGGTGAACGTGCGCTGGAGCTAGCAGAACCAGAAGGGGCGCAGCGAATCAGCGAAGCGCTGCGAACGCTGGCGCAGGCCAGCCTGCTCTGCGGGCAGGCATACCGGGCATAGAGTACCGACTGGGGGTGATCACTGTGTACATCGTCATACTCCTGGCCCTCATCATGGCCATTTTCGGCATCATCGGCTACCAGCGCGGGATATGGCCCGAGGTGGTGAGCCTGGTGGTGCTTCTCGCTGCCTTCACAGTGGTGGAGAAGAGCCCCCAGCAGCTCATCGGCTACATGAACGGCCTGTTTATCGGGCTGATGCTCGTCGTGAAGAGCGGACTGAACGATCTGAACGCGGGAGACCTGGAGTCCGCAGCGCACAAGCTGAGGGTGATTGAAAAGCCTTTCGTCGAAGGATACGAGGGCTTTGCGCTAGTGATCGTGATGGTGACGGCTGCCGTCGTCGGCTACCTGCTGGGTCTCTTGATCAACAAAAAGAAATCGGTCTTCGGCGCTGCTCTGGGGATACTGAATGGCTACATCCTCTCTGCCGCCTTCCTGCCCTGGCTGTCGGGGCTCTCCCGAAGCGACCTGCCGGTGCCCCTCATCCGCGAGGGAGAGGGACTGGTCATCGAGACGGGCCGCCAGGCAGGTGAAGCTGCAACGAAACTGACCCTGCCCACCGTGCTAGAATGGCTGTCGCTCGAGGGAGGTCTTCCGCTTGTTCTCCTGATCGCCCTGCTCGCCATCTTTTCCGTCTGGCGCATGAGGCCCAAGAAGGCCTAGCAGGTCCCAGAGAACGGAAGTGAGGTAGACATCGTGAGTCAGATCGAGTACTTCTGGATCATTATCGTCCTGCTGTTCGGCGTCGTGGGCATTGTCCGCACCTATTCCAGAGAGCTGGGAGTCACCACGATGTGCGTGGCGGCGTTGCTCTTGCTCCTGCAATTCGGCGACAAGATCCTCATGGTCTTGCAGGACCACTTCGCCGACGATTTCTCCTGGCTGATCTCACCGCGCTTCGCAGCCGGCTTCTACGTCGTCGTGTTTCTGCTCGTCGTTTTCATCTCGTACCAGGGCATCACCCTGGCCTTCAAGGGCAATGCGCCCAAGGGGGCAGTCAGCCATCTGCTGGGCTTGATAGTGGGGTTGATCAACGGCTACTTCATCGCTGGTACCGTGTGGTTCTATCTGCACAGGTACGACTATCCACTCGGCCTGGTGGACGGGAGCAATCTGTCGAGAGTGGCACAGCGCATCATTCAGTACCTGCCGCCCAGGGTCTTCGAACCTCAACCTGGCTACCTCCTGGGGCTGCTGCTCCTGTTGCTGATTCTGAGCGTGTGGCGCTGAGGGAGTTCAGGGAGTTCTTTGACATGAAGCAACAGCCCCCACTCCATGCGGCCTCAAAGCTGCTACAGTGCCCGCCAGATCAGCGGCCTGACGTGCACATGCACCTGGTAGGCATCGGTGGCGCCGGCCTGTCGGCCATCGCCAAAGTGTTGCTGCAACGAGGATACCTCGTCAGCGGCTCGGACCTGGATCCAGGGCGCATCACTGAACCGTTAGCAGCGTTGGGAGCTGCGATCTACGCAGGGCACGCGGCAGAGCAGGTCGCCGGCGCAGATGTCGTGCTCGCTTCCTCTGCCGTGCCGGCCGACAACCCGGAGGTGATTGAGGCCAAACAGCAGTCCATCCCTGTAGTCAGGCGACCCGAGTTCCTGGGCTGGCTGACGGCAGAGCGGGCTACCATCGCCGTGGCTGGCACGCACGGCAAGACAACGACCACGGCCATGATCGCCTTGCTGATGACCCGGGCGGGACGAGACCCCAGTTACATCATCGGCGGTGTGCTGCCAGAACTAGGCGGCAATGCTCACGCCGGCAACGGGCCGCACTTCGTGATCGAGGCAGACGAGTACGACCGCACGTTTCTGGGGCTGCGCCCACACATCGCCGTGATCACCACCGTGGAGTGGGACCACGTGGACTGCTACCCGACGCCAGAGAATTACCGCACGGCCTTCCACGAGTTTGCGGCGTTGGTACCCAGGAATGGGCTGCTAGTTGTTTGTGCGGATGATGCTATCGCCTCGAAGCTGGGCGATGCCAGGCGACGTCGCCGCGAGCCAGTCACGTCGTATGGTCTGGGCGAGAAAGGAGACTGGCAGGCAACGGCGGTGCGAGCCAACTCGCTGGGAGGCAGCAGTTTCACAGTCTGGCAAATGGGACAACGCAAAGGCACGGTCTCGCTGCGCATCCCAGGTCGGCACAACGTGGCCAATGCGCTGGCAGCGCTGGTTGTAGTCGATCACCTGGGGATACCCTTCGACACGGCGATGGACGCGCTGGAGAGCTTCACTGGGGCCGAGCGGCGGTTCGAGCAGAAGGGCGAGAGGGACGGCATAGTCGTCGTGGACGATTACGCCCACCACCCCACTGAGATACGGGCCACGCTGGCAGCCGCTCGACAGCGTCACCCCAAACGGGCTATCTGGGCCGTCTTCCAGCCCCACACCTTCAGCCGCACCAGGGCGCTGCTGGATGGGTTCGCTGACAGCTTCGCCGATGCCGATCACGTGATCGTGACGGACATCTACCCATCTCGCGAACGTGACACATTGGGCGTCAGTGCCGTCCAAATCATTGAGCGGATGGTTCATCCCGATGTCCGGTGCATCGGCGGGCTGCGGGAGACGGCGGACTTCCTGCTGCAGCATCTGCAGCCAGGCGACATGCTCATCACGTTGGGGGCGGGAGACGGATACCGCATCGGTGAATGGGTGTTGGCAGAGCTTGAGGAACGCGAAGATGCCAAAGGGACTGCCCACGCCGCTGCGTGAGCGCTTGCGGCGGGACGAACCGCTCTCCCGCCACACGACCTTTCGCATCGGCGGGGCGGCCGATCTGTTTCTCGCCGTGCAGACCGAAGAACAACTCATCGCCGCCATCCGTTGGGCGCGTGAGCGGAGACTGCCTTATGTCGTGCTCGGCGGCGGCAGCAACGTGTTGGTGGCAGACGAGGGTGTCCGCGGGCTGGTTGTGGCCAATAGCGCACACGGCTGGCCGTGTGGAATAAGCCCCAGGTCTGACTGCGAACCCCGCGACCCGGGTATTCCACACGGCTGGCGGCAGAGAGAAGCTATCAGCTATCAGATATCAGGTGTTGGCCATCCCGCATCCTGCATCTTACATCTTGCATCTTGTGTCTCTTTGAGCCGAGTGGCTCGCCACACCATCCGCCAGGGATTGGCCGGCCTGGAGTGGGCCGTGGGCATCCCAGGCACAGTGGGTGGGGCCATCGTGGGCAACGCTGGGGCGCACGGCGGTTGCGTAGCCGACAGCCTGGTGGCAGTGCAGGTGCTGGATGCGAGCGGTGAGGTGCGCGCGTTGGCGGCAGCAGAGCTGGGATTTGGATACCGCAGCAGCCTGTTCAAGAGACGGATAACGAAGGACGAGGAACAAGGAGAAGAGACAGGGGATGGGCGGCAGGCGATCATCATATCGGCGGAATTCGCCCTGCAAGCAGGGGATCGGCAGGAGTTGCAGGCGCGGGCGACGGAGTACTTGGCTCAACGACGCAGGATGCAGCCCAAGGGGTTCAGCGCCGGGAGCGTGTTCCGCAACCCCTCAGGGGATACTGCGGGACGCCTCATCGAGGCTGTGGGGCTGAAGGGAACTCGCTACGGAGGCGCACAGATCTCCGAGAAGCATGCCAACTTCATCATCAACTGCGATGGGGCCACGGCAGCGGACGTGCTAGCGCTGATGGACTTGGCCCGGCAGAGTGTATTTGGACATTGCGGCGTGGCGCTGCAGCCGGAGATCGTT
>CAZPMV010000068.1:4452-12908 GCA_964587335.1 uncultured Anaerolineales bacterium | reverse complement strand
ACCGGCGGGTGGTAGAACGCGGATGACAGGTAGGATCGGCAGGCTGGTACACTGGCAGTGGGAACAGACTGACCAGCAACCGATGTGCAAGCGTTGGATCTTGCCCTTTCGCTCTTTACGCTGTTCCGGTGACCAAGTGGGGAAACGATGATCAGGCGCAAACGTATCCTCATTCTGACTCCACAACTGCCCTACCCGCCTTGGCAGGGCACGGCCATCCGCAACTACAACCTCATCGTCCACCTGGCGGCTCGCCACCGGTTGCATCTGCTGTGCTTCCTCCAGGAGGGGGACGAGTTGTCTTCCGACTCCCCGCTCTTCCGGCACTGTCAACGCATCGAGACGCTGCCCGCTCCGCAACGCACGCTGGCCCAGCGGCTGCTGACCACCGCCTTCTCCCCCCTGCCCGATATGGCGTTGCGCCTCGCCTCCCGTGCTTTCCAGGAGCGACTGGGAGACCTGATCGGCGAAGAGACCTACGACGTGGTGCAGATCGAGGGAATCGAGATGGCTCCCTACGGGCTGTGGCTGCGCGCTTGGCCTCGCTTCGCCAGCCTCACCCCCCGTCCGTTGCTGATTTTCGACGACCACAACGCCGAGTATCTCCTGCAACGGCGCGTCTTCGAGACCGATGTCGGGCTGCCGCGCCGCTGGGCGGGCGCGCTCTACTCACTCATCCAGTGGCAGAAGCTGAGCCGCTTCGAAACGCACGTCTGCCAGCAGGTGGACGGCGTCGCCGCTGTCTCGCAGGCGGACGCCACGGCGCTGCAGCGTCTGGTGCCTGGGCTCGACCCCGCCATTGTCCCCAACGGCGTGGATGTCGAGTTATACGACGAGTCCACCTCGCCAGCCAAGCGCGGCGATGTTCTCCTTCATCCTTTGTCCTTGGTTTTCACAGGCAAGATGGACTTCCGTCCCAACGTGGACGCCGTGCTCTGGTTCGCCGATCAGGTGCTGCCCCGCATCCGTGCTGCGCGACCTGGGGTGCGGTTTTACGTCGTAGGTCAAAAGCCTCATGCACGACTCGAATCGCTCCGGCAACGAGATGACGTGACCCTCACCGGCTGGGTCGAGGATGTGCGTCCCTACATCGCCGGGGCGGCGGTGTGCGTTATCCCCTTGCGCATGGGGGGCGGCACGCGGCTGAAGGTTCTAGAAGCTATGGCCATGAGCAAGGCCATCGTCTCCACATCGCTGGGCTGCGAAGGGTTCACTGTGGTTGATGGACGGGAACTGCGGGTGGCCGATACACCCGAGGGCTTCGCCGTCACGGTGCTGCAATTGCTGGAGGATGAAGCGCAACGGGCCGCGTTGGGTCGCACCGCCCGCCGTTTCGTCGAGGACCACTACAGTTGGGAAGGGATTGTACCGAAGATGGAGGAACTCTATCGTCATGATCAAGGAGAAGCAGACAGTGGATGAGAGGGACAGAAGCGAAACAAGGGAAACAAGGGAAATGAGGGGAATCCCGCGCCGGACTGCCCGGCAACGATGGCGCCTGGTTATGTTGCGTGCGCTGGGCCTGGCGGTCCGTCCCCTATCCCTGTTCTCTCCCGCTTCTCCTTCATCTCTCTCTTCTATCTCTTCTCTACTTGTCGTTCGTCCGGACCATCTCGGCGACCTGCTCTTCCTGATCCCTGCGCTGCGCCGGTTGAGAGAGGGTTTTCCCGAAGCGCACATCACGCTGCTGGTCGGCCCCTGGGGGCGGGAGGTGGTGGGACGTTGTCCATACGTGGATGAGGTCATCACCTCTCCCTTCCCTGGATTCACACGGCAGCCCCAAGGCTCACTGCTCGCCCCCTATCGTCTGTTGCTGCAGGAAGCCCGCAGACTCCGTAGACACCGCTTCGATCTGGCGCTGATCATGCGCTTTGACCATTGGTGGGGTGCCCTCCTGGCAGCGGTTGCCCGCGTCCCTCATCGCATCGGCTACGCCATTCCCGAGGTGCGCCCATTCCTCACGCAAGCGGTACCCTATGTTGTGGGGAGACATGAGGCGCAGCAGAATCTGGACCTGGTATCCAGTATCAGATATCAGATACCAAATGCTGAGGACAGGGCTGGCGATTGGAATACCTATCCGCTGGGGTTTGCACCGACTGCTGCAGAGGATGCTTGGGTTGGGCGCTGGCTGCTCTTGCAGGGTGTGGTGCCCGACCGCCCGCTGGTGGCCATTCATGCCGGCGCGGGAGCGGCGGTGAAGCTGTGGATGCCTGAGAAGTGGGCGGCCGTGGCCGATGTGCTGGCCGAACGGCGCGGCGCTCAGATCGTGCTCACCGGATCGGGCAGTGAGCTGGACTTGGCCTGGGCAGTGGCTGCTCGCACGGGAGCGGACCCGCTCGTCGCTGCTGGTGAGACGACGCCAGGACAACTGGCGGCGCTGTACCGCTGCTGCCGGCTGGTGATCGGCCCCGACTGTGGGGCGCTGCATGTGGCTGTGGCCGTGGGCACACCCACCGTGCATCTCTACGGGCCGGTAGATGCGCGCGCCTTCGGCCCCTGGGGCGATCCGTACCGCCACCGCGTGCTGACCAGCGATTGGCCCTGCGTGCCCTGCAACCGGCTAGATTTCCCTGCCGAGGAGTTGCGCGCTCATCCCTGCGTGCGGGACATCCGCGTCGAGCAGGTGCTGGCCGAAGCCGAATCATTGCTGGCCGGCGCATGGTAGCGCAGATAGCGGGATAGCAACGGATCTGGTCAGCAGGACAACGGAGAGAGCGGACAAGGCAGAATCTTCCGTTCCTTCCGGTTTTTCGCTGACGGAACCCTGGGAGGTGACAAGGATGGGCAAGTGTGGGCTATTGCTGCTCTGCCTGTTGGCTATCCCGCTGATTGAAGCCTCGGCGCTTTGCACCACCGCATCGCCGGCCAGCGACCGGGAGGACTGGTTTCCCTTCACTATCCCCTGGGACGATCCCGCCGACACTGTGACCAGCGCTGCTGACCTGGGCGATGTGGCCTCCTTCCTGGCCGAGAAGAACGTGGGACCGATGACGGCCTGGCAGCACCGGCTGCGAGTGACCGAATTCGACGCCCCGACCCAGGCTTCTTACAGTCTGCCGGACCTGCCCGGACCCGTGTGGACCAGCGACACCAACGAGCTGACCTGGGACGCGAGCATCCCTGACCAGGGTCTGATCGCCGTGGACGCCGAAGAAGCGCAGGCTGTCATCGGCTTCACCGCCGGCCGGACCATCGCCCTCACCAATCTGACCCTGGAGTTTCCCTCTGACGCCGCCGATTTCAACGTCGTCACCTTGCAGACACTTGATGTGCTCCCCATCTCCCGGTCTCCCCGTCTCCTGCTCGGAGCGTTCACCCGCGTGGAGAACACGGGCATGGTCTGGAATGCCGAAGAGACCAGCGTGGACGACCGCTGGGGCGGCCCGCCGACGCTCATCGAGCCGACGGTGTTCACTGCCACGTTGACGTTGGATAGCGTGACGGGGCTTACGGTCCAATGCCTTGACCCCACCGGCGCGCCTGTGACCGCCTGACCTTGTCAGGTGCTGGACGGGCACAGGGCGCGTTTCGTGGCATACACCGCTGTGCAGCCGGGCCTTCTTTTCTCCATAACTCTGACACCTCGTCGCCAGCGCCACCTGCTGCTGCTGAGCGCTCGCTGAGCCTGCATTTGGCAGTTGCTCCGGCCGGACTGCCGAGTCCGGCGGAGAGGGCGTGGACTTGGCGGTCCATGCCGAGCAGTGCGAACAGGTAGTGAGCGGCGGCTTGGTTTTTGGGGCAGATTGAGGTATAATGGCCCTACACTCTGGAGGTCTGGATGGGCCAAAGGCAGACGGAAGGAAGCGGAAACCATAGTGGGATGGACTACTCTTTTTGATCAGCATCCTAGCGACCAGGTACGCGCCTTGCACCGTGATTAAGTGGAAGGGGAAGCGATGACTGAGCAACAGACGAGGTCCGAGGAGGGACTGGGCCGCGAAGTGGTGGAAAAGATGGTTGCAGAGCGGGTCATGCGGGCGCGCAAGGAGGAGCTGCTGGAAACCTACGAATATCTCCTCAGCACCATCTGGAACCGCATCGTGCCCACATTGGGCCAAGTGACGGTGCTGGCCATCATCAAGCGCTCCCTGGCACTGACCGAGCAACACCACCCCATCATCAGTGCCCTTGTGGTGACCGGTGAGGGCATGTCATTTGACGCCTTGCATCAGCGGTTGGAGGAAGATGAGCGGGATGCCATGGGCCAGGCCCTCAAGGAACTCATCGCCAATATCATCGACATCCTGGCCATGTTGACCGGCGACGTCCTGGTACGGCAACTGCTACAGCAAGTTGAACGAAGGAGCTGAGACGGGCGATGATCGCGGAAAATGGTGGCGGTGACCCATGTGCCTGAGTCACCGCCCTGGGTGGTTGGTGAGTGAAGGAAGGGCTTGCTGACAGACACTCGGACTGCCGGAGTACAACTCCGGCAGATCGGATAGATACAAATCCGGCAGATCGGGTGGTAGAGCTGGGCAGTTACCATCACTGATCAGATAGAGACGGGCAGATGGCCAAGGGTAAGATCCTAATCATTGACGATAATTGGGCGCTGCAGCAAGTGTTGGCTGACATCCTGCAAGACGCAGGTTACCAGGTAGAACTGGCGGCTGACGGGCAGGGCGGCCTGGCGTTGGCAGCCAAGGGCGATTTCGACGTGGCCCTGGTGGACATCCATCTGCCGGACCTGGAGGGTATGGAGGTATTGCGCGCCTTGCGGGAGATCGACGAGGACCTGAAGGCGCTGATCATGGCCGGCCAATCCCCGTCCGATACGGCCATCCAGGCGGTGCGCCTCGGCGCGTTTGACTATCTGCTCAGGCCCATGGACAGTGAGAGGTTGCTGATCCAAGTGCAAAACGCGCTCGCCGCGCGCCAGCTTGTGCTGGCTAATAGGCAGCTTTTGCACGATTTGCAGCACTCCAATGCGGAGTTGCACCAATCCAACCGCAGACTGGCGATTGCAGGAGAGGAAACGGAGAGCTTGAACGTCACCCTGCAGCACACTCTCAATGAGGTCGCCGCGCTGCAAGGAGTGGTCAGCACCATCTCTGGGCAGCAGTCACTGGACGCCGTGCTGGCCCAGATTTTGCAGACAATCACTGATTGCCTGGAAACAGGCTTCCACGTGGGTGGGTTCCTGCTGGCACATCCAGGGGAGGAACGCATGATCTTTCGGGTCATGCGGCCGGTCGGACACCGTTTCCTGCAGGAGACCGAGGAGCGGCTTGTCCAGGGCTTCCAGGCTCTTACGGGTCGGGCAGTACTGCAAGATGTGAGGACTGTTATCACTCAGGAGGGAGTCTCCGTCTTGCTGGAGGACACACGCGGCGTGGGCTCCTTTGTGACCCTGCCGCTCTTCATGGGCCAACAGGTGAAGGGGATGTTCGTCCTGACCAGCCTGCACCCTGAGGCCTTCACGACCAGTGCTATCAGAATGTCGGCCATCGTGGGTGGTCAGGCAGCCGTGGCGGTCGAAAACGCCAGGCTCTTCGACAAAACGCAACGCGACCTCATGGAGAAACAGGCCCTCTTGGAACTCAGTCGGGGAATGGCCCAAGTATTGGAACTGAAAGAGGTTCTCCATCTGGTCGTGGAGGCTCCCATGAAAACCGTCCCCCGCGCGCAGCAGTGCGTGATTCACCTCCTGGATGAGGAGGGACAGACACTCTACCCAGCAGCGTATGCTGGGCTGCAGCCATCTGATGGTCCAGGCGAGGGGAAGGGGATTCCTCCAGGCGAGGGGATTGTCGGTCTGGCCTTCCAGAAGAGGGAGACTGTTTGTGTGGGCGATATGGTGAAGGACCCCCGTTGCCCGCCCCCCAACTCACAGGGAAGGTTCCGAGCGCTACTGGTCACACCTCTCATCACGGGAGGGAGATCCCTCGGTACCGTCAGTGTCTGTAGTCAGGCTGTTGATGCTTTTACCCCTGGTGACGTTCGGCTGCTGGAGACCATGGCGGCACAGGCTGCGGTGGTCCTGGAGAATGCCCGATTGTACAGTGAGGTGCTCTCCAAAGAGCGTCGCATGGAGGCCGTCATCGCCAATATGGCCGATGGGTTGGTCATATTGGACGATCAGGACCGTGTGCTCACCCTGAACAGAGCAGCGGAATGGATGTTGAGCCTTCCAGCGGAACAGGTCCTGGGTCGAAGGGTAACTGGAGACAGTGGTAGTCCCCATCTGCGGACTCTGGCCTCCCTGTGTCCGGGCCAGGAACCGTCGTCCCCTTCCTCATCATCCGCCGAGGCTGATCCAGCCGCAGTGAGATTGCACGCAACGGTCAGGGAGGTGACCCTGGATGCATCCCTGGACCGCGTCCTGCAGGTGTACACTTCACCTGTGAGGGACGATGAAGAGCATTTCTGGGGCCGGGTTCTGGTTCTGCACGACGTGACGCGCGAGCGCCAGCTCGATCAACTGAAAGAGGAATTCATATCCAATGTCTCCCACGAACTGCGTACTCCGCTCCAGTCCATCAAAGGCTTTGTCGAGTTGTTGCGCAAGGGCAAGGTCAAAGACTCAGTTGTTCAACGAGAGTTTCTGACCAGAGCAGCCCAAGATGCGGATCGTCTGATGGTTCTGGTAAACGATTTGCTCGACATGTCCCGAATCGAGGCGGGTCGTTTGCAACTGGAACTGACAGACGTGGACATGAGTGCGCTGATCGCCGAAACGCTGCAATCCCTGGAAGGGCTGGCTGGAGAGAAAGGCGTTTCCGTGACCTATACTTCGAGTGATACCCTCGTGATGGTTAGGGCTGACCGACACCGGCTGCAACAGGTGCTGTTCAATCTGGTCGGCAATGCCATCAAGTTCACGGATGCCCATCGTTCTATCCAGGTGTTGGAAGAAGTGGGGAATCGGCACGTGATGATCGAGGTCGCTGATCAAGGCCCCGGCATTCCAGCAGAAGCCCTGCCAAGGTTGTTCGAGAAGTTCTATCAAGCAGAGAGCTCGGCCAAACGTGCTGGCCGGGGGACAGGCCTGGGGTTATACATCTCAAAACGGATCATAGAGGCCCACGGGGGGCGGATCGGCGTAAGGAGCGAACCGGGCAGAGGGAGCACCTTTTTCTTTGTTCTTCCTCGCCAGAGACACAGCGACGTGCCCAACCAGGGCCGTCTCCCCTTACCGTAGAAGGGAAGTGTCCTTGACATGAGCGCGAAGGTACTGGTTGTAGACGACGAGCCGAATGTGTTGCGGTTAATGGGGTATGCTCTTGAGATCGAGGGCTACGAAGTCATCACCGCTGAGACTGGAACGGAGGCTCTGGAGCGAATTGAGACTGAACAGCCCGACCTGGTGGTTCTGGACGTCATGCTGCCGGACATCAGCGGCATCGACGTCTGCCGGCAATTGCGGGGCAGACCAGAGACCAGGAACCTACCCATCATCATGCTCAGCGCCCGGACACGAGTCGCTGACAAGATCAAAGGCCTCCGGAGCGGCGCTGACGAATATGTGACCAAACCGGTTGAGTGGGACGAAATGGTGGCTCGGGTGGATGCGCTCTTGGAGAGGCATGCACGGATGGCCCTGGAAGTCCCTCCTTCTGAGATGGCGACCACGGGGCAGATCTTGGCCGTCTACGGGCCCAAGGGGGGGGTAGGGCGAACCTTCATCGCTGTCAATCTGGCCGTCGCCCTGAGCCAAGTGAGCCAGAAGAGAGTGGTGCTCATCGACGGGAACCCGCAGTTTGGTGATGTAGGTCTTACGCTCACTGTCCACTCTCATCTTTGCATACTCGATCTGCTCCGCGCTGGCGACCCAGATGAAGGGTTGGTAGATACCGTTCTGGCCTCGCACCCATCGGGAATTCGAGTTCTCCTGGCTCCCCTTAGTATTGAAAGCAACGAGGTTGTGGAGGCAGGGCCTCTGCAGAAGATCCTCTTCAAGCTGCAGAAGATGTTTGATTTCGTCATTGTAGATGCGTGGCCTTCCCTTGACGAATGCACTCAGGCCATCCTGGACATAGCTGACAAAATCGTGCTGGTGACCACGCCCGAAATGTCAGCGATCCGCAAGGCCAGGCTCTTCCTCGAACAGGCAAGGTCATCAGGACATATGTCAGGCACACGCCTTTTGGTCCTCAACCGCTATGATGGTAAGGGGGGGGTCCCAACGCGAGACATTGAGCGCATTCTCCAACACCGGGCAGTGGCCAAGATCCCAGACGATGCAGGGCTGGTTGTGTACAGTCTCAACCAAGGCGTGCCCTTGGTTATCAGCCATCCCAGAAGCACCGTTGCTCGAAGCCTCCTCAAGCTGGCTGAGAGGATTGTCAAAGGGCGAGATTAGGTCAGCCGATAAAGCCAATCAGCCGATGAAGCCAGTCAGCCGATGAAGCCGATGGAGCTGATTGACGGAGGTCAGATGAGTGCAAGGATATTGGTCGTAGACGATGAGCCGAGCCTGCTGCGATTGATCGCATACGTTCTCGAGACTG
>CAZPMV010000068.1:0-4352 GCA_964587335.1 uncultured Anaerolineales bacterium | reverse complement strand
GTCGTAGACGATGAGCCGAGCCTGCTGCGATTGATCGCATACGTTCTCGAGACTGAGGGCTACGAGACCATCACTGCCAGTAGCGGAATGGAAGCTCTGGATCAAGTCCAGACTGGACAGCCTGACTTGGTTATCCTGGACGTCATGTTGCCCGACATCAGCGGCATAGACGTCTGCCAACAATTGCGGGACAAGCCGGAGACGGCCTTGCTGCCCATCATCATGCTCAGCGCCAGAACGCAGGTTTCTGATAAGGTCAGGGGTTTACAGGCTGGTGCCGACGAGTACGTCACCAAACCGATTGATACCGACGAAATCGTGGCTCGCGTGGCCGCGCTCTTGGCTCGTACGCGTCGCTTGCGCCAGGCAGAACGACTGAGACGGGGAGAGGTCCTAAGCTTCATAGGCGCCAAAGGGGGCGTGGGCACAACGACCGTTGCTCTCAACGTGGCGTCGGCGCTCGCACAGCAACAGGGGAAGAGAGTAATAGCAGTGGAGTTCAGGTCTCACTATGGTACGTTCTCTGCACAGTTGGGGTGCGCTCCGACGCGAAACCTGGGGAACTTGCTTGAGCTTGATCCTGAGCGCATGAACGAACGGGAATTGGCCGCGAGGTTGACCGACTTCTCACCCGGACTTCAGGTGCTGTT
Source organism: uncultured Anaerolineales bacterium (assembly GCA_964587335.1). Taxonomy (GTDB): domain Bacteria; phylum Chloroflexota; class Anaerolineae; order UBA3071; family UBA3071; genus UBA3071. Next base: position 3,702 of record CAZPMV010000068.1, on the reverse strand, counting down.
TGGGCCGCAGAAGTCGAATGAGTTCGGAGAGATGGAAGTCAGTCAGGCCAAGGCAGTGATCAAAGGATTGGCTGGCATGGCTGATTACACGATTGTTGATTTACCCTGCCATCCTTGTGCTGCTAGTCAGGCGGCGATCGGGCGCAGTGATGGCGTCATCTTGGTTGTGGAGCCTGAACCGACCTCGCTGATAGCAGGTAGAGTGACTCTGGAAGTAGTGAAGTCATGGGGAGTTAGTGGAAGAGCAGTGGGTGCCGTGGTTGTCAACCGTCTGCCATCTGCATCTGCTATGGAATCACATGATATCGGGTCACGACTGGGTTGTCAGATTGTGGGAGTAGTACCGCCAGTCGCAGAAGCCTGCCTGGCAGCTCAGCAGCAGGGAGCACCGCTGGTACTCTGCCAGCCGCACAACATCGCTGCGGTCAAGCTGACTGAAATAGCCAACAGGCTCGTTGACGACAGGGGCATTGCTATGATGTTCCCGTGAAGCACAAAGAGTGTCACATCCCGCGTTGTAGTACGGAGAGAGGCTTGTAGTGCGCCACGGAGCGGAGCAGAGTGGCGCGAAACCGCACTCCGCTGCGCTTCGTGCGTGACTACGAACCTTCGGAGGCCATCTCGGAGAAGAGAAAGGCATGAACGAAGAAGAGCGCTCTCGGGCGAGTTCGCGACCCCGCATACTAATCGTTGACGACAGCGAAAGCTTCTGCCGAACTCTGACGCGCATACTTGAAAGGGAGGGGTATGGAACAGAGGCGGCCGGGACGGGGCGAGAGGGTTTGGATAGAGCACGGGTGGCGAGCCGGGCGATGGCTGAGAAGCACGAAGCCGGCGGCTGGATGCTGGTGCTGCAGGATGTCACCGCATGATGCGGCTTGGCTCGGGCGGTGAGTTGGAGTATAATCTGGCAGGTTTTCCAAACAGGTTCTGGGGAGGATGTAGAACGAGATCATGCCATTGACACCGATGCTTACTTTGCTGGAAGAGGATAAACACTGGTGGTTCGCTACTCGCACGCGGGCCATCTTGGTCTACCTGGATCGCTACGTGGGGCCGGGAAAGGATCGCCGTGTGCTTGATGTCGGCTGCGGGGCAGGGAACATGGCCCATCATCTGGCGCACTACGGTCACGTGGTGGGTGTGGATAACAACCCACTGCCGCTGACTGTGGCTCGACAACGCGGACTGGATGTGAGGGAAGGGCTGGCCGAGGACCTGCCCTTCGAGGACGGTGAATTCGACCTGGTGGCGCTGCTGGACACCGTGGAGCACGTGCCCGACGAAGGGGAGATGGCGGTCTTCAGCGAGTGCTGGCGAGTGCTGAAGCCGGGCGGCAAGCTGTTGGTGACCGTGCCTGCCTTCATGTGGCTCTGGAGCCACAACGATGTGCTCAATGCGCACCACCGGCGCTATACGGTGCCAGAACTGCGGCGCAAGCTGGCCAGCGTTGGCCTCCGCACGCTGCGCGGTTCCTACAACAACTTCCTCGTGTTTCCCCTGGCCGCCGCGCTCATCCTGCTGCGCCGTGGGGCGGAAAAGGAGCCAGACTTGGCTTCGCCGCACTTCGACGACGAGGCGTACCAGGTGGAGATGGAGCCTGCGCCGCCTCTGGTGAACACGGTCCTCAATGGCGTGGGCTGGCTGGAGGAGCAACTGCTGAAGCTGGCCCCGCTGCCGGTAGGCACGGGAATGGTTCTCATCGCCGAGAAGCGGCCAGCCGAGTCAGCCGAGTCAGCCTATGGAGCCGATGGAGCGGAATCAGCCGATGGAGCCGATGGAGCGGATAATGTCGGTTGAATCGGCTTCATGGGCTGAATAGGGACGCAGGGGAGCAAGGCGCAAAGGCGCAAAGGCGCAAGGGAGCAGGCGTGCAAGAGGAAGCCCACTGACCGCCAATCCCTAATACCTGGTATCCAATACCAAATACCTGGTTGAGAAACACAAACTCCTCCAGGCCTCCCCATGGCAGAGGATGTGCAATTCAAGTGAACGAGCAGTTATACGGGCGACAGGCGGTGCGGGAAGCACTGCGGGCAAGGCGACGGCGGGCCGCCCGTCTCTTGCTGGCCGAAGGGGTGCGGAAAACGGGCATTATCGCCGAGATCATGTCCCTGGCCGAGCTGGCTGGCTGCGCGGTGCTGAGGGTCGAGCGGCGGAAGCTGGATCAACTGAAGGTCAAGCACCAGGGAGTGGTGTTGGAGGCATCGGCTTACCCTTACGCGGACCTGGCGGCCATCTTGGCCCTGGCCGAGCGGCGCGGCGAGCCGCCCCTGTTGTTGATGCTCGACCATTTCGAAGATCCCCGCAACGTCGGCGCACTGCTGCGCACGGCTGAAGCGGCCGGGGTGCATGGCGTGGTGTTGCCCAAGCAGCGTGCCGCGGCGATCACGCCCGCTGCTAGCGACACGTCGGCCGGAGCAGTGGAGCACCTGCTGGTGGCTCGTGTGACCAACCTGGCTCGGACGCTCGTGGGGTTGAAACAGGCGGGCCTGTGGGTAGCGGGCCTGGAGTCGTTGCCCGAGGCGCAGCCCTACGACTCCGCGGACCTCAGCGGGCCGCTGGTGCTGGTGGTGGGCAGTGAGGGGCGAGGGGTCAGCCGGCTGGTGCGGGAACGCTGCGACTGGCTGTTGAGGTTACCTATGCTGGGCCGCGTGGGATCGTTGAATGCGGCCGTGGCGGGGTCTATCGTGCTGTACTGGGTCCTGCGCTGCCGGGAAAGAGGGAGAACGACGTGAGACGTGTCTTCAATGCCTATCTCGTTGCCATTGCACTTGCACTCGCCGCTGTGTTGATCTTTGCTTGCCAGCCGCCTGTGGTCACCACCTCACTGCCGGAAACAGCAACGTCAAAGCCGCCCACGGCCACTCGGACGCCCAGTCCCTTGCCTGCCACGAGCACGCCCACCCCGACCTTCATTCCGAGTCCAACCCCCACAGCTACGCCCACTGAGGCTGCTACGCCCACGCCTACGATTGCTTCAACGCCTACGCCCACTGTGGCGATCTTTGAGTTGGTTCTCACCGAAGCAGAGGTGAACCAGCTTCTTCAGGACGGTTTGGCCAAGCAGTCTGACGTTCCGGTCAGCAACCTGTACGTGCGCCTGCAACCTGGCCTGATCGTCACGAGCGGCAGGACGCGGGTCGGCTTCTTCACCGTGGATGTCGAGGTGACGGCCACTGTCACCGTTGAGGATGGCAAACCTATCCCTGAGATCGTGGCCATCCGCGCAGCGGGCCAACCTCTGACCGGATTCCTGCGGGCTCAGGTTGAGAACATGCTGGATCCCCACCTTCAGCGGTGGCTTCAGACGGAGACAAACGTGTACGTTGAAGAGGTGGAGATACTGGAAGGGCAACTCCGCATCACGGGCAGACGCAAGTAGCGACAGGGGTCCTATTGTTTCTTTTCCATGTCGCGCATCAGGCGCAGCCGGGCCACCTCACGCCTCAACGATCCCATCGCTCGATCAGACGCAGCTTCAGCTCCTCAAAGGTGCTGGCCTGAGCCTGGATGACCTCTCGCTCGAAGGTCGCACTGTCCATGTCACCGCTCTCCACTACCAGCCCCGCCGTGCGCCCGTAATACAGTGGCGTCATGCTGTCAATGACCGCATCCTTGTCCAGGCCGCTAATTCGACTTTCCTTGCTGATCTCTCCGGTGACGAAGGCCAGAATGATCTTGTGCACCGGATCGAAGCTC
>CAZPMV010000067.1:0-12969 GCA_964587335.1 uncultured Anaerolineales bacterium | reverse complement strand
AGCCTGGGCTTCCTGCAGTTCGCGATAGGCCCGGCCAAGCTCCTCGTTCTTCCGCTGCAAGTCAGCGATCATCTGCAGGTCAGCCTCGCGCAGCCGGGCACTGAGCACACGCATCGACCGATAGAGAAGTCGGGGCTGCCGGAGCAAAACGGAGCTCAGGTCATGTTGGGAGAACTCCAGCAAGTAGGTGGGCTCCAGGGCGCGAATGGTGGCAAAACGGGGCCTGTCCTCGATGAGCGCCATCTCGCCGAAGAACTCTCCCGGGCCGCGCTGGGCGAGCAGCGTCTCTTCGGCACCCCGTCCCTTCACCACCTCCACCCGCCCTTCGACGATCAGGTACATTTCTCGCCCCGTAGAGCCCTCCTGCAAGATGACCTGACCCGGCTGGAAGCGTTTCTCTACCGCTGCCTCGGCCAAACCCTCCAACACACTCGGCTTGGCCCCTTCCAGAAGGGGCACGTTGTGCAACAGTTCGACGCCTACGTTGGCCATAGGTCTTCTCCTGTCCTGCTCCTCAAACAACCTTGATCAGCGGCTCATGCGGCCCGATGACGACGTCCTTGCAGAAACTCCACGTCATCGGTGACGTGACGCGTTCACCAGCACGGCCTCATCTCTCCAGACGCCGAACAGGGGCGGACATCAGTCTCTGCTGGTCAGAGGCCAGCCATCCGCGGGGGGAGGCGGATGACCGGCCGTGGAACTGCTTGGCGACGCCTGGCGTCTAGGGCCAGCCGTTATGAGGCCGCTCCCATCCCTCTTTGTAGCGGGGACCCAGGTTCACCACCTGTGGGCTCTGCGGGTTTCTCACCCCAGGAAGCTGACTGATCTCCTCCACCAGCTCTGCAATGGCCTCCTCATTCGTGGCGCTGACTCCCACGATGACGTCAGGGGAATCATGCCCTCGTCCTGTGACAGGGGCAGCCCAGCGAGCGATGGCTACGATTTCATCATAGCCTCTGTTGGGGCCAACGGATACTGTAGACACCCGCTTGGCCAACGGCTGTGCCCAGCCCGCTTCTGTCCAAACAAGGACAAAGGCGGCATAGCGTGTCTCCTGTAGCTTGTCGTTCATACGGTCCTCCTTGTGCTGTTTCGAGTTAGCTTGCTGCCGACGGCGCGGCCTCGCTGAGCAAAGCGTCGGGACGCCAGCATCCACATCCCAACTCCCTCAGCCGCACCTCAACCTCAGTTACATACCCTCGCGCCTGCATTCGGCGGAAGATCGCCAACGCCCCGACCAACTGCTCACAGGCGTGCCCCCTGTCGCCCTCCTCATGGCGTTCTGCATAGCGTTCCGCATAGGCGATGCCCAAGCTCAGCCGCGTCCTGCCCACTTCCGCTGGGATCTTGGCCCGTTCGAGGAACGCCCGGCTATCCTCCAGATGCACCACGGCATCATCCCAGTTGCGGCGACATCTATGCAAATCCCCGTAGCAACGATGCACTATGCCGAGGAACGGTTCTGATGGCTCTGGTCCAGCAGCGGCCAGGGCCAACTCGATGCACCCCCGGGCCTCATCACACCTGCTCTGCGTTACGCTTAGGCGAGCCAGGTTCAGATAGATCCCTGGCACAAACCGAAGATGCTGCGTGTCCCAGCTCAGCGTCTCAGCCATCTCCAGGTGACGCCGCGCATCCTCCAACTGCCCCGTCCCCTCATAAGCTGACCCGAGGATGCGATGTGCGTCAATGAGTCGAGCTACCACCCCAGCCTGCTCAGCTAGAGGCAGTGCTCGCTCCAGGTGCGCGATGGCTGTCTTCCACTCGCCCTGATCGATAGACAACTCTGCCATTGTCAGGAGCAGCAAAGCCTCCTCACGCGTGTCACCGACGCGCCGGGCAAGCTCAAGGCCCTCGCTGAGACACTCCAGAGCCCGATCCATCCGGCCCAAGAGACGGTGGCTGTCGCTTACGTTGTTGCAGGCCTGAGCGATCCGAGGTAGATCACCAAGCTCGCGATATAGCGCCAGACTGCGTTCGTCGTATCTGCATGCCACTTCCAGATTCCCCCGATGGCTGGCGATGACGCCCATGACCCTGTTGGCGTCGGCCAATCCCCTGATGTCAGAGATCTGACCCGAGATCTCAACACTGGCGCGGGCATGTTGCTCGGCCTCATTCATCCGATTCCCGGACATGAGGAGATATGCCAGTCCACAGTGAACGCGGCTGGCCTCGGCGAGGGGCGGGAGAGAACTCAGGCGCGCCAATGCTGTCTCGTAGTGTGGTCGCGCCCTGGCCAGGTCGCCTCGCAGCATGTATACGCTGGCAACCTTTCGCTCCCCTCGCGCAAGATCTTCCCTGGCCTCGGCGAGGGCGAGAAACGCCTTGTAATGCCCAAGTGACTCGTCGTGGCGGGACAAGTTGACCAGATACACGTCCCCGAGACGTTCGTGAATGCGATACGGTTCGATCGCAGCCCCATCCGTTTTGAGCTCTGACACTTTCTGGAGAGCCGATTGATAGAAGTCAATAGCCTCCAGGCTGGCGCCCAGGTGGCGGGCGCGGTCGCCGGTGCGAACCAGATAGTTGATGGCCTTCAGCAGCTCCTCAGCCTGCTCCCAGTGATGGGCCAACAGTTCTACGTGCTCCTCGATGCGCTCGGCGAACAACTGTTCCAGCGCTTCGGCCACTTGCCGGTGAAAGATACGGCGTTCCCTCTTCAGCAGGCCGTGGTAGGCCGCCTCCTGGGTCAGGTGGTGCTTGAAGATGTACTCCAACTCCGGCAGCCGAGCCCGCTCGCGGATCATCTGCTCCCGCTGCAAGATCAGAAGGTGTTCGTCGAGTTCGCGCTCCTCCTGGGCGACGACCGCCAGCACGCGGTAGGGGAAGATCCGACCGATGACAGCGGCCAACTGCAAGACTCGTTTGGCGCCTTCCTGCAGACGGTCAATGCGGGCCGTCAAGACCCCTTGCAGGCTGTCTGGAATGGCGATGTCAGCCACCTCCCGAGTCACTTGCCAGCGGCCGGTGGCCTCGTCTCGCACAAGGACCTCACTGCCAATCAGCGAGCGGATGATCTCCTCCACGTAGAAGGGATTGCCTTCGGCGTGGCCGAGGACGCGCTCCTTCAGTTGCTGCGGCAACCCTTCAACACCCAGCAGGTTGCCTACCAGCGCCTCGCTCTCGGCTGAGGAGAGGGGATCGAGCCACAGGTCGGTGTAGCGGTGGCGGTAGAGGCGGGCGACGGTCTCCCTGATGTCCCAGGAACCGCAGTCTGTCTGCGGGCGAAAGGCACAGATGAACAGGAGCGAGGCGCGGTCAGTAAAGGGCAGCAGTTGCTTCAGCAACTCAATCGAGGTGGGGTCAGCCCAGTGCAAATCCTCGCAGACGAGAACCAGAGGGCGATCACTGGCTGCACATTCAAGAAGCAACTCCACGGCGCGGAAGGTGCAGGTCTTGAGTTGCTCGCCCTCCAGGTCACGCACTGCAGCCTCGGCCTCGGCTTCCAGAGGTAGCGACATGAGGCGGCCAAGGTACGGGTAGATGTCATCGAAGTGCTCCGGGCTTATCCCCTGTACCCCCTCTCGGAGCGCATCGCGGAGGGTCGCCGGGGAACCCTCCACTGACAGCCCCAGCAGGCCACTCAGCATGTCCAGCCAGAGAAGATAGGCGGTAGAGGTCCCGTAGGATAGGCAGCGCCCCTCCGCCCATTGCAGGGGCGACAGCCCGGTCCTGAGCGAAGTCGAAGGGCCGGTCATTTGTAGGGGCGAACGGCCGTTCGCCCCTACCTTGCGCAGTTCCGCCACCAAGCGAGACTTGCCAATTCCAGCCTCGCCTACGATGGTCACGATACCGCCCACGCCGGCCTGCAACCGGTCGATGGCTTCTTGGAGAGCGTGGCATTCAGCCTCGCGCCCCACCAGGGGAGATTCCAGACCAGCGATGCCCCTCAGCTTGACCGGCGCCGCTTTCGAGGCCAGCACGCTGTACGCGGGCACAGGCTCCGCCCTGCCCTTGATCTGGATGGGCCCCGCGGGTTCAGTTTCGAACAGGTGGGCGATGAGCTTGTGGGTGTCCTCGCAGACGAGGATCGTGCCTGGCTCAGCCGCGCTCTCCAGGCGGGCGGCCACGTTGACGGCATCGCCCATGGCCGTGTACTCCACTCGCAGATCCGAACCCACCTCCCCGACCACCACCAACCCGGTGTTGATTCCCACTCGTACGTTGAAACCACGGATGCCTCGCTCGCGCTCCAGCCTCGTGGCGTATTTCCTGGCCCCCTCGATGATCCCCAGGGCCGCACGGCAGGCCCGCTCCGGATCGTCCTCGTGAGCAAGCGGCGCGCCGAAGAAAGCGAGGATGGCATCTCCCATCAGCCGAGCCAGCGTGCCCTCATAACAATAGACCGGCTCGATCAAGACGTCGAAGGCCCCGTCCATGATCTCCATGACCTCTTCGGGATCAAGGTTCCTGGCCATAGCCGTCGAATCCTTCACGTCCGAAAAGAGAATGGTGACCAAACGGCGTTCCTTGGCCACTTGTCCGCGCGTCGCCAGCAGCCGCTCGGCGAACTCCTTAGGCACCAACCGTTGGATGGCTTTGTCAAGGCCAGGGATGCCGGGCTTCTCCTCAGGAGCGGGTGAAGGCACAACCACAGGGGTGGCACAGTTGAAGCAGAACTTCGCCTGTGGCGGCAGCTCCGTCCCGCACTCCGAACAGACCTGGGCCAGTGACACGGCACAGTTCATGCAGAACTTGGCATCTTCAGGGTTCTGCGAGTGACATTGCGGGCATCGCATCGCATCACCTCCGGTCTAGCCCCGCTCTTCCAGCAACCGGCACGCACCATGCTCATCTGCTCGCGCGCCCATCTCCTCGAACTTGGCCCAGGCCTGGCGAACCAGCAGGTGGCCTCGCTCCCGGTCAACTCTCCGCCCTCGCATGAGATGCGCAGCACCGTAGCTGCAGAGGGTCCGTGTGGCCTCCACTACATCACCCAGTTGGCTCAGGATGCTCAGGCTTTCCTCGAAATTGCGCCAGGCCAGGTCCCATTCCCGTCGAGCGCTGTGAGTGCGGGCCTGATCGCGCAGCAATCTGCCGGTTTGTCGTTGCTGGCGAAGCGTACGAGCCTGCTTCAGTCCCTGATGTATATGCTCCTGGGCAGAATCCAATTCGCCGCGTGCCAGGTGTGTCTGGGCCAGAAAATGATGGAACCGGGCGACGAGAGTGTGCTCATGGCTGCGAGCGAGAGACAGCGCCTGTTCAAACCACTCCAGCGCCCGATCGAGGTCACCCTCGCCAGCAGCCATCAGACCGTAGTCAGCGTAGCACGAGGCCTCCAAATCACGTCGGCCGGTTCGCTCTGCCAGACTCACGGCTAGGGCCACCACCTCGCTGGCGGCCTGCCAGTCGCCCTGATAGAGGTGAATCTCGGCCAGGGTGGTGTACAGGTAGCCCTGAGCCATCACATGGCCGGTCTTCTCCGCCAGGCCCAGTCCCTCCCGCGCGTGCCTTGTCGCCTCCGCTGGCCGGCCCTGCAGGAGCAACCAGTAGGCCGCATTGTTGTGCCAGGTGGCAACCCACTCTAGCCGACCGGCTCGCAGGGACGCCGCTATGGCGCGCTCCGCCAACTCCGTAGCCTGGACCAGGTCACCGCTTTGAAAACGAGCGTGGGCCAGCACACCGTGGCTACGCGCCAGACCCGCGTGGTCATCTACCTCACGACTGAGCTGCATCGCTCGTTTCAGATGACGCTGCCCTTCTGCATCCGTGGAGCTTTCGCGGAGCGCCACGACAGCCAAGCCCAGGTACCCCCAGGCAATCTGCTTGCGCGCCGCGCCGTCCGGCTCCACCCAGGCCAGCCCCTGGCGGAAGTGGTGCTGGGCCTCATCCAGTTGGTTGAGGCGGGCATATACCTGCCCCATCCTGTAGCACGCCTCGGCGGCCATGGTGTGCTCGTTCAGGCTCTGCCATAGATCCAGAGCAGCACGGTAACAGTCGGAGGCTTCCTGGTAGCGTCCTTGTATCTCCTGAACCTCGCCCAGATTCATCCAGGCGCTGGCGGCCCTGGGATCGGCCTGATCCTCCAGCAACTCCATTGCCCTGGAATAGCTGATTCGAGCTTCCTCGTTGGCATAGGTGCGCTTGGCCTGGTCTCCCGCCAGCAGCAGGTAGTGCAGCGCCTTGCCTTTTCTGGGCCGATCGCTCAGGAAGTAGTGCTGAGCCAGCAGGCTGGATTTTATTGGCAGGGAGCCCGCCAGAGACTGCTCCAGGCAGTCGCCCACGAGGCCGTGTAGCTCCCGCCGGCGAGAGCGAAGCAGGCTGCGATAGGCAACCTCCTGGGTGAGCGCGTGCTTGAAGATGTATTCCCCCTCGCCCCGCTGGCGGATCAGTTCTGCTTGCTGAAGACTTGGAAGATGCTCGCGCAGCACATCCTCTGAGGGGGTGACGGAGTCGGGTGCGGTAGCCCTTCGGATGACGCCAGCCAGCACCGAAAATGAGAAGATGCGTCCCACCACCGCCGCCGTCTGCAGCAGCCGCCGGGCTTCGTCATCCAGGCGGTCCAGGCGAGCCATGATGACTCCCTGCAGCGTGTCGGGCACGATGACGCTCTCTGCCAGAGGCATGGCTCGCCAACCGCCATCATCGCGCACGATCGCGCCGTTGTCAACCAGCGAGCGAATGATCTCCTCCACGAAGAAGTGATTTCCTTCCGCCTTGGTCAGGATGGTGTTCATCACAGCCGGTGGCACAGCCGGTGGCAGATGGCGCACCTTCAGCAGGTTGCTCACCAGTTGGTAGCTGTCCTCATCAGAAAGGGGGCGCATCCTCACGCTGGTGCAGAGTCCCGGAACCCGCTCCTGGGCCACCTGCCAAGGGCGCCGGTGAGCATCATCGGTCACACGGCGATGCACCAGGCACAGCAACAAAGGTACCGTGGTGATGGTCGGGATCAGGTGACACAGCAGGTCAAGCGAGACATCGTCGGCCCAGTGCAGATCCTCCAGCACAATCGCCAGAGGGCGCTGCCGCGCCAGCGACTGCAGCAGGTCCATTAGCGCCATGTAGATGCAACGTTGCAGCGTCTCGGCATGCAAATAGCGCACCCGCTCGGCAAGCTCTTCTGGCAGGGGGAGCATCAGCAGACTGGCCAGATAGGGCAACAGGTCAGCCGCTTCGAGACCTGTGAGTTCGCCAACCCCTTGGCGCAGCCGGGCCAACGCCTGAGCCTCGGTATCGCCGGGCAAGAAACCAGCCCAGTCTCGAATGATCTCCAGGAAGGGACCATAGCTCAACGACTGGCGATAGGAGAGGCAACGTCCCTCCATCCACTGAGGGAGCGGGCGGCCGTCCGCCTCTACCATCGTCTGAGTTCTCAGCTCCGCCACCAGACGGGACTTCCCCAGTCCTGCCTCCCCTACCACGAACACCACCTGGCCCTCGCCGACCAGCAGGCGCTCGACGCAGGCTTGCAGGACGGTCTGTTCGGCATTGCGGCCTATCAGCGGGGCGTCGAGGCCCTCCACGCCGCGGGCCCCGATCCGCCCTGGACGAGGCCTCAGAACCTGATAGACCTGCACGGGGTTCTTCCGCCCCCTGACCTGGATCGGTCCCAGGGGACGAAAATGGAACAGCGGTTGCACCAGATGGTGGGTGTTCCCGCTGATCAGGACGGTGCCAGGTTGAGCAGCGTTCTCTACACGCTGGGCCAGGTTGACCGCGTCGCCGATGGCCGTGTACTCCACGCGCAGGTCACTGCCCATCTCGCCGACGACCACGGTTCCCGTATTGATGCCGACACGCACGGCGAAGTCCAGCTCCCGCTCTTCCTTGAGCCGGCGGTCATAGGCCGCAGCAGCGTCCTGCATGTCAAGGGCAGCCCGCACTGCACGCTCAGCATCGTCCTCGTGGGCAATCGGCGCGCCGAAGAAGGCCAGGACGGCATCGCCCATCAGCCGAGCCAGCGTGCCTTCGTAGCGATAGACCGGCTCGATGAGGCACTCCAAGGCTCCGTCCATGATGGCCGCGACGTCTTCGGGATCCATGTCTTCGGCCATGGCCGTGGAGCCGCTCACGTCGGCGAAGAGGATGGTGATCTGGCGACGTTCACCTTCGACGCGACCTTTTCCGCCCAGTATCTTCTCTGCCAGCTGGTGGGGTACATAGCCCCGCAGTGGAGCTCCAGTTCCTGGCACACCAGGAGTCAGGCTACTCCCGCATTGCGCGCAGAAGCGGTCGCCGCGGCGTGTTTCGCCGCCACACCTGGGACAGTTCATAAGTGCGTTCCTGCCAGCAACCAGGGAACAACGGAGAACAGCGGTGAGGCTACTGGGCTATGGCCAGTCGGGGTCCACGTCTCTTGTTTTGATGCGGTGGCTGGCGATGACATCGCAGACCAGTACCTGTTCCACGCCTTGCATTTGGCGGATGCCATCAACGATCCTGGTCAGGCGATCCCGGTCAGGAAGCGCGATGGCGACGATGAGGGCAAACTGGCCCCGCGCCAGATCAATGAGCCGCACGCCTCTGATAACCGAGATCTCATCCACCAACCCCTTGGCGACATCAGACTCAGCTCTGATGAGAAGCCATGCTCGTTCCATGTCCATGCACCTACCTCCTGGCGAGATGCTACACCGACCCGCAGGACCTATTGGGATGTGCTCTCCGATGTATCCAAGCGACGACAGATCCGTTGCCAGCATACATATTATACACGTAGCTGCGACTTGTGGCAAGAACATCCGAGGTCACATCTCATTCTTGTACTTTGCGGCCTACTGTGGTATCATTAGGGTATTGGGGGTCATAGGCTCGTTGCAGAACCCAGAGCATCTGGAGAATCGATGCACCACCCACAAGGGCATACGCAAGACACCACATGAGGAGGAACCCATGGAAACCCAAGCGAGAAAACTCGAAATCGTCACCACGGAACTGAAGCGATGTGACCTGGTCAAGTTCGACGGGCGTATTGACAGCAGTGCGGCGCCCAAGGTCGAAGAAGCCCTCAAGGCCATCATTGATGCCGGGAGGTACCGCATTGTGCTCGACATGAGCGGGGTGGACTTCACCAGCAGTGCTTTCTTGCGAGTGCTCATCAAGTACATGAAGGTATGCAAGCGCTGGAACCGCGGTGATGTGCGGCTGGCAGCTCTGCAACAGCGCATCGCTGACGCCCTCGACCTGGCGGGGCTGACTCCGCTCTTCAAGATCTTCGAAGACGACACCCTGGCAGTGGGCAGCTTCTAGCGCTGGCTCATCGGCAAAGTGGTCAACTGACAACCTGGCAGACTGAGCTCTGTTCATCGAGCTGCAATTGCCCATCTGCCTTCATCTACGAGCTGTCTATGGCACAACAACGCGGACGATGGGAATTGACCATTGACGCCCGTCAGTCCAGCCTGGGCGCAGTGGCCGACTTCATCGAAGAAATGTGCGACACGCTGGATCTGGACGAAGACACCGCCTTCGCTGTGCGACTGGCGACGGACGAAGCATGCCAGAATGCTGTAGAACACTCCTGCCATTTCGCCGAGGACCGAGAAGTCACCGTTTCGTGCGAGCAGGTGGGATCGGACCTGGCAATCACCATCCGCGATCGCGGCGAGCCATTCGACCCGACAAAGGCTCGACCTCCCCGGTTCGATGCGCCACTGGACGAGCGCAACGGCGGCGGGCTGGGCATCTACTTCATGCGCCAGATGATGGACGAAGTACGCTTCGACCGGGCCCCCGATGGCGTCAACTCCGTGACCATGGTCAAGCGAGGCGTGGTTGCCAGCAGAGAACGGCATCCCACTCACTGAAAGGAACCTGCCCGACGCGTTCGACGCCTTTGCCCATTCCGGAAGGGAGGTGATGGCCGCGAGACTTCACAGACCGTTGACCCGTTTTCCCAGAGATCTTCAATTGTAAACCCAAGGAGGATAGACCATGCAACAGATCCCTCGTTTCGCGCGCCTTATGGCACAGGGGCTCTTTCTGCGCACCGATGCCTACGAGGAGATGCGCGAGGCTCGCAACCCCTTCGTCGAAGGGCTGTTCATCATCGTCATCGTGGGGGTGTTTATCGGCCTCGCGGGTATCGTGGGCAACACGCTGGAGTGGGCCTCCAGCCCAGACGGGGCAGCCCTCCAAGACATCCTGTATGACGGCCTCACCAACATGCCGTGGTACCAGATGATGGAACAAGAGGTTGGCCGTGAGTTCACGGAGCAATTCCAATGGCAATGGAACCTGAACTCACAGATCGCTCGCTGGGCTGCGCCAACACCACTCTCCTCACTAGCAGGCGTTGTCACCACTCCGCTGTGGCTCATCATCGGCTGGCTGATCTACGGCTTGCTGGCCCATCTCTTCGCTCGCCTGCTCGGGGGCGAGGCCAGTCTGGGCCAGACCCTGGGCTGCACTGCCCTGGCCGTTACACCGCAAGTGCTGAACCTGGCAGGGCTGCTGCCCTCCGTCGCCATGGGAGGCGTGGTAGCTACCTGGACATTGATCTGCCGTTACGTGGCGCTGAAACAGGCTCATCGCCTGACCTGGGGCCGCGCCTTCTGGGCCACGGTGCTGCCGAGGCTGGCCCTGTGGCTACTGCTTCTCATTGCGGCGGGCATGGGCGCTGTTATCTTCAGCGCTCTGGTACCATAGTCCTTTGGAGGATCGTGAAATGACTGAACTACTTAACACCATCCGTGGAGCGGTCGCTCTGGACATTGCCACCTTTGTGCGTTTCCGCGACCGCGAGGACGCATTTCGGCGCGGCGTGACCATCCTGGTGCTGGTGGCACTGGCAGTGGGGATGGTGGGTTTTGCCGTGGATTTCATCGGTGGATTGATCAAGCCGCCGTTCGAAAGGGAGATGGCCGAGATCCAAGGGGGCATCGAGCAATGGTTGCGGTTCGCGCCCCAATACATGGACCCAGAGGTTCTCGCAGGGTTCAAGGAGTACTTCCTCCCCAACTTCGAGGCAGGCCTGGAGATAGTCCACAAGATCACAGCGTTGCCCACTCGGCTCCCCGGAGGCGTGAACCTCTTCTTCGATACGCTGGGCAACTGGGTGCAAAGGCCGCTAGCCATGTTGGGCGGCTTCCTGGGCTATGGCATCTGGGTGATGCTGGCAGCCAAGCTGCTGGGCGGCAAGGGACGACTGCAGGAGTTCCTGGGCGCCGCCGCGCTCTCCTCCGTGCCCTATCTCCTCCTGATACTGGAGAGACTGCCCTGTCTGGGTAGCATTCTAGGCATCGTGGCCTGGATCTGGGGCGCCATCATCTGGGTCGTGGCCACCGCCGTGACCCACGGCTGGGCGGTGCCTCAAGCCACGGAGGAAGGCGTGGTGGAACGCTACGAGGTCAACTGGGGCAAGGCGATCCTGGCCGTGATCTTGCCGACGCTGGCCGTCGCCGTGCTGGTCATCATCGGCGCCGCCGGCCTGGGCAGCATGATCGCCGCCATCATCCGAGCAGCCGGATAGTAAGTCTGCCAAGACCGTCAGAACCAAGGGGGGGAGCCAACGACGGTTCCCCCTTTTTCTTCCCAACGCGGCGCGCCCTGCTATCGTACCGATTGTGGCTCCAAGAACCTCCAAGAACCATGAGATTGTCATTGCGAAGAGTGGTTTTCGCGACGAAACAATCTCACGCACCAGGGCCAGGAGATTGCTTCGCTGTAACAGCCGCCCTTTTCTCGCATCATGAGTGGCGATCTGGCAGAGTACTTCTGGGGCGAGACGGAGGGGGATTGCTTCGACCACACCAAGAGATCAGGCTGACCTACGACCCGTTTGCCAGGAGGTGAAGGACATGCGTTGGCCATGGCAGAGACGACGGCGACCGAAGTGCGTTGGCTTGGCGCTGAGCGGCGGCGCGGTGCGCGGGGCAGCACACGTCGGCGTGCTGCAGGTGCTGGAAGAAGCGGGCATTCGCCCCGATGTGGTGGCCGGCACCAGCGCGGGCTCACTGGTCGGTGCACTCTACTGCGCGGGCGTGCCGCTAGGCGACATGAAGGCCGAGGCCCTGGAGCTGAAGTGGAGCAAGATTGGGAAGGTGACGCGCCCGCGCCTGGGATGGTTCGACATCAGCCACCTGGAAGAGCGATTGAACGAACAGATTGAAAGACGCACCTTCGCCGAACTGGCCATCCCGTTCGCTGCCGTGACCGCCGACATTCTCGCCGGGGAAGTGGTGGTGCTGCGCGAAGGTTCCGTGGCCGCCGCTGTGCGGGCCAGTTGCAGCGTGCCGGGCATCTTCACGCCCACGGTTCAAGGAGAGCGGCTGCTGGTGGACGGGGGGGTGCTGAACAACCTGCCCGTGTCCGTGGCCCGGGAGATGGGAGCCGACTACGTGATCGCGGTGGATCTCTTTCCATCCGGGCAGCATTTCCGGCAGCCCCGTCACTTGGCGGAAATGGCGATGCTGGTCTTCTACAACATCGCCCTCCTGGCTCACCGCGAGCGCGATGAAGCCGACTGCCTCATCATGCCGGACATCGGCCATTTGGGTATCATGGACTTCTCGCACACGGCGGAGCTCATTGCCAGGGGGCGGGACGCAGCCGAAGCCGCCCTGCCGCAATTGCGGAAGGATCTGGGTTGAGGGCCGCTAACCCCGGCTCCACCGGGGTGGGAAAGCGAGGCCGCGGCTCCTCGGTGGGCACAAAGAGAAAGGACAGGAATGTCCATAGACTTCGCTTCTGAGCAAGAGCAGGAGTTTGAACGGCCGTGGCCGCTGATGCACACGGACGACGAAGCGTCGGCTGCTTTCCCCGAGGAGCCTGCCGCGCTACCACTGGCGGGAATGCCGGCGCGGGCAGTTAGCAAGCGGCGACGCATACCCTGGCTTGCCTGGCTGATCGTGCTGACCCTGCTGTGGCCGCTCATCTACGGCCCGCTGATCTACTTCTACGCTAGCGGATGGCGGCCGCCGTGGGCTTGGCTTCGCCAGTTCCTGCTGGCTCTGTTCGGCGTGCACACAGCGCTGCTGATTCTGGGCTGGGGCGGGCAGTGGCTGCGTCGAGAATGGCAAC
>CAZPMV010000066.1:0-12998 GCA_964587335.1 uncultured Anaerolineales bacterium | reverse complement strand
CTTCTGGTGCAGCTTGAAATGCCTGCCTTCACACCCATCATAGGGACACTCTGTTGGTACTTCCATTACCGTAGGATTCACCTGAGGAATCCGCAATCGAAAGCGCATCTTCTCACCTCAAACAGTGTGATGCGCCCATTCTACACCAATTTCACCAGTTTTGAAACAATCACATGAATTTAGGGTCATTCAGTTCTCGGTCCGAAGGGGTAGCAGGCCAATCGCATTGGCCGTCTTGGCCCCAGAAGCGCCCAATACGATCGGGCTTCTACCCAGTTCTTGGGGCAAGTTGCTCCACCAATTGGCTCCACTGGAGAAAACTGAATAGCCCTACACATGAATTACCGGCAGTTGACATCCGGCGAGATCGGTGTTATAATGTCATGGGTGCATTGTGCGCCAGCAGTGCTTGCCCAGGCTGGCGAGTTCTCACCTTATTCTGGCCGATCCGTGGTCCAAAGAATGGGGCTCACCTCATGCTGAACCACCGGTGGTTGCGGATGAATGCGCCGCGCCGGCGCCATGCGCTCTCGTGGATGCGCTGCTCGAGGGCACGTGGAGCTGCCCACAGCGGCAGCATCCGTCCTGACCAGCACGGTCCGCAGCGCAACTGATGACACGTCTGAGGAGTTCCAGGTCGCGTTCTCCAAGGATAGTTCGGCCTGGGGTTCGTGGGAGCTTGGAGAGACCACGCTCACCACGGCCAAGTCATACAAGAAGTTCGTCCTGTTTGCGCCCTTCTTCAAGCACCAGCGCGCGCCACGGCGTGGTTTGATGGCATCCGGCTTGTGAGAGAAGATACATTCTAGTGTGGCACGAAGTAGAGACGATACCAATGCCGACCACATCTCCTAGCGAAGGAGCCTCTCGAGGGATGGCCTGCCTGCACGGCAGCAGGCGAGGAAGGGGCAGGGTGTCGAAGATGCCAGTCGGTGTCCTCTTGGCTCTGTCGATGGCACTGTGCATCCCGGCAGGCGCAGCCGCGCTCGAGACTGACCTCCCGCCACTTCCGCTGGCGATGGCGACGTTCCTCCAATGCGGTACTGAGTCTCTTGCAGAACCTGATGCTATGGTGAGAATCGCCATACACCTGCAAGCGCGGGGGGACTCGGTACGCGTCCGCCGCGCCTCGATGGGTTCCACTGAATCCGGCACAGAGGCACTAGATGGATCGCGAGCGGCGGCCGAGGCCTTTCGTTGCGGCACGCGGGACCTGCTGGTCGCCGCACAGACGCTCGGTATCCCCATAGCGCTAGACCGCGAGCAGCCGGGCATGACTGCTTGCCTGGTTGCTGATGTTCGACAAATGGACATCCCGCGCATAGCGACGATCCCGGTGGTCAGAGCTATCTATGCCATTTCCCGGGGCGTGATGCCTCCTCTGGCTGAGTCCGAGACTCGGGGGGTAGCCCCACGAGACTCCTTCTCTGCTGTGGTGGGTGGGTCGCCTGTTTCAGGTCAGGGCAGGGCAGACAGCAGTTCTGCCGGGGGTCCCCAGCAGGTGACGCGCTATTGCACGCGTTGGGCCGAATCGCCGCGGGCTGCCGATGCGTACGAGACTGACGATTTCTCGGATGTTGCTAGTGGCGTCACCACTGCCGGCAGCACACAGGCTCGCACATCTAGTCCGGTGGGCAACAGACAAGCTACCTCTAGCATCACGGGCAAGGTCACAGCTCCCGACGGCACGACGCCGCTGCAGGATATCACCATTTGGGCATACCGGATCATTGGTGCGGGCTGGGACTTCGTCACAGGGACATCGACAGATGTTGCTGGAGAGTATGACCTGGACGGCTTGGCTGCCGGGACGTACCGCATCGAGTTCTATGTTCCCACAGGGCCGTACTTGGGCGAGGTCTACGACGATGCGGCTGATGTGGCCAGTGGCACGGACATCGTAGTAGGAGAGGGCGCGACGGTGACAGGGATCAATGCCTCCCTGGCCTTGGGTGGGCACGTTCAGGGCACGGTGACGGGCCCCGACGGCACGACGCCCCTGCAGGGTATCTGGGCTAAATTGTACCGCGACGATGGCTACGGGTGGAACTTCGTGGGCAGTGACCAGACGGACGCTGCTGGTGGCTACGACGTGGACGGCTTGGCGCCGGGCACGTACCGCGTCGCCTGGTACGACAACTCGCTCACGTATCTGTACGAGGTCTACGACGATGCGGCTGATGTGGCCAGTGGCACGGACATCGTAGTAGGAGAGGGCGCGACGGTGACAGGGATCAATGCCTCCTTGGCGCTGGCTGGGCACATTTTGGGCACGGTGGCGGGCCCGGACGGCACCACGCCCCTGCAGTACATCTACGTCTGCGCCTATTTGCGCAGCGACGGTGGATGGTGGCGCCAAGTGCACTGTTGGGGGTCTGATGCGTCGGGGGGCTACGACATCGGTGGTCTGGCGGCGGGGACTTACCGCGTCGCTCTCGACGACTGGGCGGGCACGTATCTGTACGA
This sequence comes from uncultured Anaerolineales bacterium, assembly GCA_964587335.1. Lineage (GTDB taxonomy): Bacteria > Chloroflexota > Anaerolineae > UBA3071 > UBA3071 > UBA3071. The sequence goes on along the minus strand of CAZPMV010000066.1, from coordinate 10,532 downwards.
GGTCTACGACGATGCGGCTGACCTGGACAGTGGCACAGATATCGTGGTTGGTGCGGGCGCGACGGTGACGGGCATCGATGCCTCCTTGGCGCTGGCTGGGCACATTCAGGGCACGGTGACGGGCCCGGACGGCACCACGCCCCTGCAGTCCATCCACGTCTGCGCCTATCTGCCCAACGGCAGTCAATGGCAAGGCGTGCAGTGTGACTGGTCTGATGCGTCGGGGGGCTACGACATCGGTGGTCTGGCGGCGGGGACCTATAGCGTCGATTTCGACGACAACTTGGGCCCGGTCTCGGGCACGTATCTGTACGAGGTCTACGACGATGCGGCTGATGTGGCCAGTGGCACGGACATCGTAGTAGGAGAGGGCGCGACGGTGACAGGGATCAATGCCTCCCTGGCCTTCGCTGCGCACATTCAGGGCACGGTGACGGGCCCCGACGGCACGACGCCGCTGCAGAACATCAGCGTCTGCGCCTATCTGCCCAACGGCGGTGGATGGTGGGACCAAGTGCGGTGTTCGGGGTCTGATGCGTCGGGGGGCTACGACATCGGTGGTCTGGCGGCGGGGACCTATCTCGTCGCTTTCGAAGACTTGTGGGCGGGCACGTATTCTTACGAGGTCTACGACGATGCCGCTGATCTGGACAGCGGCGCCGACATCGTAGTGGGCGCGGGAACGACCGTCACAGGCATCGATGCCTCGCTGGCGTCCGCTGCGCGCATCCAGGGCACAGTGACGGGCCCGGATGGCACCACCCCCCTGCAGGACATCCAGGCCTGCGCCTATCTGCCCAATGGTGGTGGATGGTACCTCGTGCGGTGTGACTGGTCTGATGCGACTTGGGGCTACGACATCGGTGGTCTGGCGGTGGGGACTTACCGCGTCGGCTTCTACGACCCCTCGGGCAGGCATGTGTACGAGGTCTACGACGATGCCGCTGATCTGGACAGCGGCACCGACATCGTAGTGGGCGCGGGAACGGCCGTCACAGGCATCGATGCCTCGCTGTCGCTTGGTGGGCCAGCCTGTCGCCCCTACGACTTCGACTGTGATTGCGACATCGACGTGGGAGACATCATGACCGTGGCCAGTCGGTGGGGTTGTGGGACTGGCGACCCCTGCTATGATGTGCGCTACGACATTGATCCCAATGGTACCGTAGACATCGTGGACATAGTGATCGTAGCGAGCAGTTGGGGCTGCAGGTGTGGTGACGCTTGCTACGACACACCGGCGTCGGCGGACGCAAGCCAAGGCGGACTATGGCCACCCGCTCAGCCCAGTCTGGTGGAAGTGCTCCTGGAGCGCTCGATGGTGGGTCTTGGTGAGACGATCACCTTGGTGCTGCGAATCGAGGGGGCCACGGACATAGGCGGTTTCCAGATGGATCTCCTCTTCGATCCGGCCACAGTGCAGGTGGAGGATGTGGTTCTGGGAGACCTCCTGGGCAGCAATGGGCGAGAGTCAGTGCTGCTCGGCCCCGTGATGGACAACGAAATGGGGGCCCTTGCGTTCGGTGGCTTCAGCTTCGGCGAACAGCCTAGAGCGAGCGGAGACGGTGTGCTGGCCGTGCTCGCTGTCAGGGCTCTGGAGGCGGGGAACAGCTCACTTGTCATGGACAAGGTGATGATCACGGACAGAGCGGGGGAGCTCTACTCAGTCACCTCACGCGATGGGACAGTGGTGGTCCCCCGTCCGCAGCACACCTATCTCCCGCTCGTCGGCCGGTAGATGATGTTGGACTTGGTACTCGGGCTTGGGCGTTTTGATAAGGTGCGGTACCAGGCTTCCGCCCGCCACTGTCACGAGAAATGGGAACAACGAAGCGATAGATGATGCTGCGCCGCGCGTGGGAGGGGGCTGCACGTCGACTAGAGTGGGTTGATGGTTACGTGGGCACCGATCCGCGTTCCCAGCCCCTACGATCTGCCCTAGATCGGGCTCGTTGTCACAGATCACCACGGGGGCGGCGCGCAGGATCTGGTACTTCGCCGTAGACCGAGCGACAGGACGTGATTTGCCCCGTTGACTGTGTAGCAGGCGGGTGCGCTCACTGCAACTTCGACGAGGAACCTGGGGAGGGCCTCTGGGCATCATCTTCGTTCCCAGCAGCTGGGGCAAGAAGTGAGCACGTTGACACGCTACGCTTCAGGGCAGCGTGATTTCTTGCCATTTCCCCTCGGTGAGGATATGATTGGAGCGCGTGTCCGAAGCTTGCGGTCGAATCCCGTGAAGGTACATGCTTCTGGTCGGCTGGATGGGGTACTAGTGGGTCACTTGGCGCGACCCTGCCCATAACGGCTTAGCTTTGACAAACTCCGGGGCAACCCTGGAGTCTGGAGGGCAAGATGACCTGTCGGAAGATTGACCCCCTTCGTGCCCTCAACGACGAAGAGCGGGAGGCGTTGACGCAGATCAGTCGGGCGGCCGGCGAACCGGCCAGCCCCTTCGCCCGTGACAAGGCCCTGTTTGCGGTAGCCGACGGCAAGAATTACGCGGAGGCAGCCCAGGCCGCCGGGCACCGGGCGGGCGATGCGGCTGCCCAACTGCTCCCCCGTTTCAGCCGGGAAGGACTGGCGGCAATTGCACCCCAGCACACCGGTGGCTCGCCACCCCGCTACGGCGCCATCGAGCGTAAGCGTATTCTCAAGGAAGCACGGCGGGCGCCGGATCGCGAGCGGGATGGCACTGCGACTTGGTCACTGACGACGCTGCAGAAAGCCTTACGCCAAGGCGCCGATGGCTTGCCCCAGGTCAGTAAGCACACGATTTGGATCGTCTTGCATGAAGCCGGCTTCAGTTGGCAGGCGGGCCGGACCTGATGTGCGACCGCCAAAGTCAAATGCAAGTACGGGGGCGTCGAGGTGACCGACCCGGATGCCGATTCCCCCAAAAAAGCTGATCGAGCAAGCGTATCAGACGGGAGAAGAGCTCGGTCTAGCCGTCTGGACGACGGATCAAGCTTGGCCATTTCAGACCGTGCCCGATCCGGGCCATAGCTGGGAACGCCAGGGGCAGCCCGAGCGCCAGCCCCACGAGTACATTCGGGACGGCACTGCCAGGTTGTCAACCTTGTGCCGGCCTGCGGACGGTGAACTGCGCACGAAAGGCGTCACCAGTTGTACGAATGTGGTCCTGCACGGCTGGCTCAAGCAGGAACTGAGCGCCATCTTGTCCGCACTGCCGGTGCCAGTCAAGGTGCCTACTCCCGAAGTCATCCAGGCGCTCTGGGCAATCTGGACCGCAGGGCTGAAAGGCTATCCATCGGTGCCAGCCGCACCGGCAGCCCCACGGTTACTGTTGATCCTGGACAACCTGGCCGGGCATCTTACCGCGGCTTTCGTGCTCTGGCTGTTCTGTCACGGGATTATCCCGCTCTATACACCCTTGGGCGGGTCCCGGCTGAATAGGGCCGAATCCATGCAGCGCATCATTCAACGGCGGGCGCTGCATGGTCAGCACCCAGAAACCCCGGCCGCAATCATCGAGGCTGGAGGCAGCCACGCCAGGCTGGAATCGCCAGCCAACGCCTTTCGTCTGGGGCGGCAAACGAGCCGCTCGTGGATTCCGTAATCGCCAACGGCGCCATGCCCTGGGCGGCTCGGGTGCCTGCGCAGACCACCCCATCCGGTGGCGCAAGACCGTACTTGATAAATGGCTACGAGCAAACCAAGCGACCCACCAGTGTAGAGTCTGACGATTGCGTCTACCATGGTGCGGTTCGGGGCTAGCCCTAGCAGAGTGTTGCTTTCGGCAGCCTGTTTGATGATCGCCCGGAGGTGACACGTCTACGTGAGCGAAACCATCAATCTGCAACGGTACATACATGCTGTATCCGCCCGCTGGAAGTTGCTTGTTGCGAGCACGCTGACGGCTATCCTCGCCGCAGCGGTCATCAGTTTCTTCTTGCTTCCTCCCGTGTATGAAGCCAGCTCAGGCTTGGTTATCATCAGGTCTCGAACCGAAATCACGTTTGAACCCAGATACCGGACGCTGTCGGAGGCCGAGCTGGCGGGGACCAGCGCCGATAGCCAAGCACATCGACAAGCCCTGGATGCATTGGCCAAGAGCAGCATGGTCGCGGCCAAGGTGCTCAACCGCCTGGGTCCCGATTTGAGTGCTGAACTCAGGAACGTCAAGTCCCTTATGGATATGGTGCAAACCGAGTTGGTGGGCGACTATATCAGGATAGGGGTGAGGGGCTCCGATCCTATTGAGGTCGCCGACATCGCCGCTGCTTGGGGCCAAGCCTACGAAGAGTATGTCAATGAGCTGTTCGGAGACGCAACCCTGACTCTTGCTGAGATCGGGTCCCAAGTTGAGGAGGCGCAGAGTCACTACAGAGCCGCGCAGGAGGTTTTCTTGGCGTTCCTAGGCGACAACCAGATAGAAACCCTGTCGTTGGAGATCGAGAGGGCAAAGGGAACACTGAGCGACTACTACGCTTCCGCAAGGAAACTAGAGTTGCTCATCGCCAATGCCAAGGCCCTTCAGCATGAGATGCAAATGGAAGAGCAATCATCCCGCTTTCCTGCCACTTCCCATGATCTCGCAGGCCTCTTGCTGCGGACAAGTGCCTTCACAATCCTTCATCCGGGTTGGCCAGACCAACTGCAGCTTTCTCTCGATCACACCGGGAGTGTCTGGAGCGATGAGGGCGCACCCTCTGACCTGTCCATTCTCGTTGATTCCATGGAGACTCGGCGGGATGAGCTCCAAGCAGAGATCGCGTCTATGTCACTTCAGGAAGAAGTGCTTGCGCTTATGCAGGAGCGCGAGCGCGAAGAGACCACGAAACGTGAACTGAGCGAGGCCAGGGACCTTGCTTTGGATACGTATCGCACACTGCAGCGAAAGGAAGTGGAGATTGCACTTGCTAGTCAGGCTGCTGACACTGATGTTCGCCTCGCTGTTCTGCCGACTGTGCCTGACAGGCCGATCCTGCCGAACAAGGTACGCAATGTGGCCATCGCAGGCGCGCTAGGACTACTGTTCGGGGTCTTTGGAGCACTTGTCATGGAGTACGTGGCGCAGGGCGCCATCGGCGCGGAAGTGGCACCATCCGATCTCGCGGGTGAGGATCGAATGTGACACCATGCCGGCCAGCGAAGCGATGGAGAATGCGCTGAAGAGTCGGTGGCAGCCACTCGGGACTACTGCAGCCAATCTCGGCTTTGGTGTCATGCTGACCAGTGGTCGCGTACACCAAATGCCCAGTGAGGATAGCATACGCCATTGTGCCCTGAGGCGGGCCGGGGATGTCGGCGCGTGCAGGCTCGCCTTCCCCACCAAGGCAAGTGCGCTGGTTGACATCGCGCCACGGTGCCACTGGCGGGCGCCGCTGGGCTCTGTGGACGAGACTGCGGTGCCAATGGGCTGCGCATATGGTAGATCGACCCGGAACGGAAGAGCACCCCAGGTAGGAGCATGCAGTGGCGTGCAATACAGCAGGGCTGCGGCTCGGCGAGCAGCAGGTGTCTCGAGTCACAGGCGACTGTTGGAGAGTCTGGCATGTCAGCGGCGAGCAGGAGCTGCGAAGTCCTGAAGCGGTTCGGGAGTGCGACTATAGGGATTGTTACCTGGCGAAGGGTATTCTTCACAGACTAGTGCATATTCACCCAGGAGGCATTCGATGACAGCATTGCACAGAACTCTCTGGAAGCGGTGGCAAGCGCAGCACTCAGCAGTTGCGTGCCGTCTCGCATTGGCCGGCGCCATAGCGCTTGCCGTCGTCGGCGCGATTGCGGAGGCCGCTTGGTGTCCACCCATCCGAGCACACGCGTCGAGAGCGGCGACTGCGCTTGAGGGACCAGATTCACCCGGATTCCGCGCCTACCTCCCTGCGATTGAGAAAGGAAGCGCCCGCCCCAGTGCGTCCTCGGGGCAGCCGCAGAGCGAGTACCCATCGCCCAACTCACTTGGGGATGCCGCTGCCAACCCCTCACTGAGTATTTCCCCGGCAGTTCAGGTCGTGGAGGTTGGCGAGCATTTCCCGGTCGAGGTGATGATTTCCAACTACGCCGATCTCGGGGCGTATGAGTTCGACATCAACTTTGACGGCGCCGTGGCTCAGGCAGAGGGAGCCAGCGACAGTGGTCTGCTGGAAAGCTCCGGCCGAACCTTCGGGAGTACCCTTGTGAGCATCGACAATACTGGCTCCCCGGCGAATGTCTCTGTTGCAGGTTGGAGCTACGGGCTGCCGGCGGGCCCAAGTGGCACAGAGGGCGGAATGGCAACCGTATACTTCAAAGCCATAGGAACGCACAGTACGGCCTTGAACATCAGCGCCTCTCAGATCGTGGACAGTGGAGGTACTCCCCAGACCGTGCTGGCACCCTCAAATGGCTCGGTTCTTGTCAACACAGCAGTTAATGGCTCCCTTGAGGGCTACTGTGTCCCGCGGGGATGGTGGCGAGTGTCGATGGATCCTGCCGAGACCAAGGATCCCCCAGGGGGGGGCACCATTGACTGCCGCGATTTCGGCCAGGCACATACCGGCCCAACTGCGTTCAAGATCACAGGCGCACCGACGCAGAACAAGTTGCTCAAGCAGAAGCGCTTTGTGACTGGCGCAGCCAGTGAGACCTTCACCTTCTCCGGCTGGAGCTATGTCACGTCCAGCGACCCTTTGGGCGGAGCGGCGTACAAGCTGGCAGTCATGGTGGTCTACACAGATGACACGTCCGAGGAGTTCCAGGTCGCGTTCTCCAAGGATAGTTCGGCCTGGGGTTCGTGGCAGTTTGGAGAGACCACATTCACCACGGCCAAGCCATACAAGAAGTTCGTCCTCTTTGCACGCTTCTTCAAGCAGCCAGCCAGCGCCACGGCCTGGTTTGATGATATCTCTCTCCGGCGACAAGCTGACAGCTGGGAGGTGGTCGTCAATGGCTCCCTTGAGGGCTACTGTGTCCCGCGGGGATGGTGGCGAGTGTCGATGGATCCTGCCGAGACCAAGGATCCCCCAGGGGGGGGCACCATTGACTGCCGCGATTTCGGCCAGGCACATACCGGCCCAACTGCGTTCAAGATCACAGGCGCACCGACGCAGAACAAGTTGCTCAAGCAGAAGCGCTTTGTGACTGGCGCAGCCAGTGAGACCTTCACCTTCTCCGGCTGGAGCTATGTCACGTCCAGCGACCCTTTGGGCGGAGCGGCGTACAAGCTGGCAGTCATGGTGGTCTACACAGATGACACGTCCGAGGAGTTCCAGGTCGCGTTCTCCAAGGATAGTTCGGCCTGGGGTTCGTGGCAGTTTGGAGAGACCACATTCACCACGGCCAAGCCATACAAGAAGTTCGTCCTCTTTGCACGCTTCTTCAAGCAGCCAGCCAGCGCCACGGCCTGGTTTGATGGCATCCGGCTTGTGAGACAAGATACATTCTAGCCGCATTGCGCCAATGAACTCGAGACTTGAGGCCGATCGTGGTGGCGTTTCTGACCAGTGTTTTGTGTCTCAGTCTGGAAGCGCCTTGCTATTGAAGTGGACCGCGCTGACATTGAACGCCACCGGCATCTCTCCGCTGAGTGACGTGAAGTGATGCCAAGTCGCCGCGACAGTGCTGCGAGGAGGGGTAGCTGGAGCGCTTGCTCATCCCCTCTGACAGGCTGGCGCAGAGGTGCCATCTCACTCCCAATGCGGTTGACGGAGTAGTCGGGGCGGATGCGTATGGGGCGGAGTGGTCAGCCCGCTGGTTCTGCCAGCATACAGGAGCAAAGCGGCAGCCCTGCCGGGCAGGAGATCTCCTACCTGGCGGAGGGACTGGGGGTCAATTTCGCGGGCACGGTTCTGGGCAGAGGACTGCGTTTCCTGCTGAACGCAGTGTTGGCGCGGCTGTTTGGTGTTCAGGCCTTGGGTATCTACAGCCTGCTGATGGCTGTTGCTGCAGTCATGAGCAAGCTGAGCCTGATGGGGCTTGAGTTAGGCCTAGTACGGTATGTGTCTCTGCACCACAAGTCAGGGCGACACCGCGACCTGCATCAGACCATCAGCGCAGGCGTCCTGATCTCTCTGCTCATCAGTTCGATTGTGGCGGTTGTGATCTGCCTGGCTGGCCCAACTGTAGCCTCCACCATCACAGAGACTGAGGCTGGTCTGCTGCGCCTGGTCGCGCTGTCACTTCCTTTCACGAGCTTGATCATACTGCTGACGTCGGCGCTGACGGCTATGGGACAAGTCAAGTACAAGGTCATCGTTCTTGATCTCAGTGAACCCTTAGTGACCCTCGCAGCCGCCACCGTGGTCTACCTGGTGGCCGGACCCGTGATCGCTGGGCCAGCGGCTGCCTACCTATCATGGGTGATCGTGGCGACCGTCTTGGCTGCGGTCTTCTTCTCGCGCTCATTTTCGATCGGCCAGTGCCTGCAGAACGTGACTCGTGTGCCACGCTGGAGGGTGAGAGAACTCGTCAGATTCTCGGTGCCCATGGGACTGTCTGGGGGCATAAACATCGTTGTGCAACGGTTGGACTTGCTGCTGTTGGGGTTTTACCTGCCCGTTCCTGAAGTTGGCCTCTATAGCGCAGCAGCGCAGCTGTCCCTGCTCTTCAGCGTCCTGCTGCAAGGCTTCCGAACCGTCTACATGCCGATGGTACCCGCTTTGGGGGTGCGAGGGGACTTTGAGGGATTGCGGCGCAATCTCTCCTTGGTAACGAGGTGGATCTTGCTCCTGGGTGTCCCACTGGTTGTGCTTTTCTTCCTGTCTGGCTCACTTCTGCTGACGATCTTCGGATCAGAGTTCGCTGCTGCCAACGTGTCTCTGGCCATTCTGACTGTCGGTCAAGCATTCAACATTGGGGCCGGACTCTCTGGCGTCACACTGGCCATGGCCGGCCATTCGAGGCTACATCTGCTCGACAATGTCCTCGCCCTTGTCTGCTTCCTCGCCATTGGATTGTTCCTGATACCTAGACTGGGCATTGTTGGAGCCGCCATCGCTCAGGCAAGCTCTCGCGCCGTGTTCAATCTCCTCGCTGTACTGCAGCTGTACCGGCGGCTGCACATTCATCCATATGAGTGGGCAACGGCGAAGCCACTGCTGGCAGGTGTCCTGGCGGCGTTGACGGCCTGGCTGGTAGGAACATGGTGGCATCTCGCTGACGCCGCAGCCACAACGGTGCTTCTCGACGCGCTGTTCGGCATTGTGTACATCGCGCTATTGTACATGATGGGGTTTGAGCAAGGGGATCGCCAAATGGCGGCCGTTCTCATGCGCAGATTTCTGCCAGCGGCGCGCAAGGTGCATTAGTGACAGCCACTTCTCTTGGCCAGCGCTCCAGCCTCAGGATGCCCGCATGAAAGTGCTGTTCCTTCCCAAATACTCCGCTCTGGGGGCCAGTAGCCGCTACCGTATCTACCAGTACCTGGATCACTTTCGACAGTTGGGGATGGTGTGCCATGTGAAGCCACTGCTCGGCCCATGGTACCTAGATGCATTGTACCACCAGCAAACCATCCCCTGGATGGAAGTTGCGCGCAGCGCACTGCGAAGGATGGTACATCTTGCCAAGGCAGGCCGCTACGATGTGCTGGTTCTGCAGTACGAGGCCTTTCCCTGGTTGCCCACCGCTATTGAGGACCTGCTAACGCTCACAAGGGACCGGCTGATAGTGGACTACGACGATGCGATCTATGTCAACTACGACTCGTCCGAACGTGTCTTGGTCCGAGCCTTGCTGAGAGATAAGATAGGGCACACTATGAGGAAGGCTCGAGCAGTGACCGTAGCCAACGCCAACCTGGCCTCATATGCTCAGCAGTTCAATAGCAGCACGCACCTGGTACCTACAGTCGTAGATCTTGCGCGTTATCCGGAGTGCAAAGATTATGTGACACGCTCGGGTGATCCTGTTATCGCTTGGATTGGCACACCTCATACGCTGCGCTATCTCCAGACTATCCGTGAGCCGCTGCGAGACTTGGCTCGGCAAGTTGCCTTCACGCTGAAGATCATCGGTGGTGGACCCACTGAGATCGCTGGTGTGGCGACGGCATGCGTACCATGGAGTGAAGCCACTGAGGTGGAGGAGCTTCTATCCTGTGATATTGGCGTAATGCCCCTGCCCAATGCGGCTGTTACCAGAGGGAAGTCCGGTCTGAAAGCGATCCAGTACATGGCATGTGGTTTGGCGACTGTAGTCTCGCCAGTGGGAGAGAACTGTCGTATCATTGTCAATGAGCACAATGGTTTGCATGCCGCGACTCCTGGCGAGTGGGTCACGCAACTGGCTCGCTTGATCGAAGATCGCGACCTCTGTCGTGCTCTGGGCGTAGCGGCCAGGAGGACCGTTGAGCATTCCTACTGCCTTCAGGTCACGGCGCCACGCTTCGCGGATGTGATCACACAGGTGGCAGATGCGTGAGGTCCAGTTGCAGGCTGATGAATGGCTGTGAGGAACGTTGGGCGAATGGACAAGCTCTGGCGGAGCTATGTCGAACCTGGTGTGGCTACTCGCTCAACGGCGGACTATCGAACCAGCAATTCCCGATATGTGTAGCAGAGCATAGAAGTGTATGTTCAAGATTGCTT
>CAZPMV010000065.1:0-13008 GCA_964587335.1 uncultured Anaerolineales bacterium | reverse complement strand
TCCCAACTGAACTGTGTTGCTTCTAGCTCCGATACAGTTCAGATAAGCTGTTCTGAGGCAGTTGCACTGCCGAGGTCGGGAGTTCAACTCCCTCCTATCTGAAGGGTATTGCTTCTAGCCCGCTAGCCAATGCCGTTCGCCAAGAGTCTCTGGACCGAGGCGAACGGTGGGCAGATAAGAAAATCTGCCCCCACAGTCCTACCCAACGCATTATAGGCTGCAATGCCATCCGGTGCAAATGACAAACAGGGGCAACCACGTAGGGGCGGGTTTCAAACCCGCCCCTACTCGCCGAAGACCTCGGCGGTGAACGTATAGAGGTAGGTATCGTTTTCTTGCCAGGCGTCTTCGGGCAGCCCCGCCTTTCGGCACACTGAGCGCAGGAATTCCTCTCGATCCCATCCCTCGTCTACCGCGATCTGGGGCAGCAACACGCCCCGCTGATCTCCATTGGCGATGAGCAGGCCATGCACACCCACCTCGATATCGTTCACGTCATGCACTTCCTGCAGCAGCGTGAGGGCCGAGATCTCAATCTCGATCTCCGGAAGCTCCTCCGCTGTCAGCGGCGGGGAGCGGGGGTCGGCCAGCGCGGCCGAGAGGACCGCCCACTGCACCGACAGGTAGAGCGGGCGCTGACCCACCAGTTCGCCGATGCAGCCGCGCAGTTCGCCCTCCTTGTCGAGGGTGACAAACGCACCCCGCTCTTGCCATAGCCCCTGCTTGGTTGGTCGAACGATGGGGGCATCGCCCACAGTGAGGAAGCGTTCCAGCGTGTCGCGGGTCAGCTTGAGCAGTGCCTCCCGCTCTTCGGCGTTGAGCGGCGCGATGGGCAGAAGCTCGCGAGGCTTCTCCCATGACCGCGGTTCCACTGCCGACTCATCTCCCTTCCAGAACATCACCGCACCGTAGCCTACCACCTGGTCTCGTTCAGCGAAGGGGGTATCGCCCGAATTAGCATAGCGCAGCAGCGTGGCGCGGTTGGCTCCCAGCGTCCGGGCAGCCATCATCGCTGCCATGATGGGCCCTTCACCGCAGGAACAGGTGGCCAGGCTGGGGATGTTTTGGGCCATCATCTCGTCGCGGGCGGCAGTGAACCGCTCAGGGTCCAGGGTGACGATGGCCTGCAGGATGGCCGTATCGGAGCGCACGGCATCGTCGTAGGCCGGGTAGTGGGAAAGGTCGGCGCTGGCGACGATGAGCGATCGCTTGTCGGAAAGCTCCTTCGCCAGAGCCTCGGCCAGGGCACGATAGTTTTCTGGAGATGGATCGCCGATGACCACAGGCACGAAGCGCAACTCGTCGCCGTAGATACGCTGCAGAAACGGCACCTGCACCTCCACCGAATGCTCCTGCCGGTGCACATCGCGGTCGAAGACGATACGCTCGTTGGCGGCGAGAAGTGCAGCAGCCAGTTCCTCATCCACGCGCGCCGTCCCCAACGGCGTCTCGAAGGCCCCCTCTGCCCATACCGATACCTGCTCGAATCCCGGGTCGCGGTGATTCACACCCACCACGACGATGGCTTCATACTTCACGCCTTCGATCTGTTTGTATGCCTGGGCCGCCACGTGGCCCGAGAAGACGTATCCGGCGTGGGGCACGATGAGGGCCATAGGCGCAGGACAACCCTCTACTGCCTGCGCTTCGGCCAGCAGCGCGTCTACCTGCGCTGCCAGTGTCTGTGGGTCGTCGGTGTAGAAGCTGCCAGCAACGGCTGGCCTGCGCACTTCACCGGGAGGGCGTGGGGGCGCGCTACTCGTCGGCGTGGCGGCTGCCGAGGCCTCCGCCGTGGGCGCGGGCGTGCGCTCAGTTGGTGCGCACGCCGTCAGCAGGACGCCGATGAGCACTGCACAGAGACCTATCTTCCATCGCGGTTTCATCTCCCCATACTTCCTCCGCCGACATTGCCAATTCCACCACTACTCCCCCGCCACCACCATTTCCCCGAAGCGGATCGCCTCCGGCCCCTGGTATTCGCCCAGAAAGACCGTTTCCCGCGAGTAGGCGGCATTGGCGAACGCGTCGTAGAGGTTGGTGCTGAGCGCCCCGCCCTTGATGGGCGTCACCCTGTCGCCATCCAGCGCGTAGCCCAGGCGAATCTCCGCCACCATGTCGCCGGTGACCATGTTGGGCGTCACGTCCGAGAAAGCCACGATGTGAATCAGCGGGCCATCGGCCAGAAGCTCGGCTAGAGGGGTGGCGCCCGGCGGGATGATCAGGTTGCCGAAACCGCCGGTGGGCTTGATGCCCAGGTACTCGGCGTAGCGCTGCTCGGCCCAGAAGCGTTGCAGCACACTGTCCTCGATGATGGGGGTATCCTGCCCTGGCAGCCCCTCGTCATTGAAGGGCCCGCTGCGCAGCCCGAAGGGCAACAGCGCATCGCTGCGCAGGGTGAGCGGCTCGCCCTTCACCTCCCGCGAGCCGAACACGTTCTCCTCCACCTCCAACTGGGTGAACTTCTGGAACTTGCTCTGGGCCGCGGTCTGGAAGCGGAAGAAGGCCAGCATCTCCAGCAGGGCCTCGCGGCTGATGACCACCGGGCCGGTGTGTTTGGAAGGGACGGAGGCTTGCAGCGCGTCCCGCGCCTGGGCGGCCTTGCGGGCCACCAGCGCGGGGATATCGAAATCGGCCGCCCGGCGACGCCGTAGGGCGATGTGCACCTCCGATTCCTTCCCCCCATCGCTGGAGATGATGACGAAATCGAACAGCGCCTGGCTGCTCCGCACCGCGGCCTGGATGCCGCGGCTGTTGCGCAGTTCGCTCTCTCCGACGTCCAGGAAGAACTCGGCGCTGGAGAGGCGTACCCGTGGCTCCACGCTCGCGGCGGCGATCAACTGCCCGCTCAGTTCGTCGAGCACGGCCTGCGGCTCATCCCTCAGGCGGGTGTCGAGCACTTCCACCACCGGATACTCCGCCGGGCCGGGCAGGCCGAAAGGTGGGTTGCTTACCAGCCCAGCCACGAAAACCGCCTCTTCCAGCTTGCGGGCGATGGCAGCCTCACCATCCTGCGGATGCACAATGAACGTCGCCTCGCCCCGCGCCGTCTCCCCCTCTGGAGAAGGGTGATCGTTGTAGATGCGCACCCGGGCACGGACCGTCTCCACGGTACGCAGGCTCTCCGTCCACTCGCCGACGAGGAAGAGCTGATGGCTTCGCTTGCGGTTGAGCTCCGCCTGCCAGTCATGTACGGCAGTGTGGGACCTTAACTGCTTGATGATCTGTACTAGCATAGACATGTGTTTGAACACTCCCTACAGATGATCAGATGAAGGACGGAGGACGGACGACGGACGACGAGCACAAACAGCACGCGTTTCGTCCTTCGTCGTTGGTCCTTCGTCCCTAGCCTAGTCGCGCCTGGAACTTGAGATGCGGGCCACCGGTGCCGCTGGGCACGGTCTCCTTGTAGCCTTTGCCACAGTAGCCGCCGGTGAGCTTCAGGTCGTCGCCCACCATGCTGATGCTCTGCAGCAGGTCGGGCACGTAACCGGTGATGCCTACGGGAGCAAAAACGCGGCCGGTGAATTGACCATTGACGATCTCGCGGCCGTAGTGGCAGATCACCTGGATGCCCCAGTCCTTGGGGTCTTCCATGCCGCTGGAGCCATGTTCCAGATAGACGCCATGCTCCACCGAAGCGATCATCTCCTCGATCGTGCTCTCACCAGGGAGAACGTAGGTGTTGGACATGCGGGCGTAGGGCTTGCGGGCGAAGCTCTCGCGGCGACCGCTCGCCGTGCGGGGAACGTCCAGGTAGAGGCAAGAAGTGAGATCACCCAACCCCCGCTCCAGGATACCATCGCGAATGATGGTGACGGACCGTGCTGGCTCACCTTCGTCGTCGAAGAAGAAGCCGCCGTAGCCGCCCACGGCCAGCGGGTTGTCCACCATGCTCACCAGCGGCGAGGCTACTTGCTGGCCGATATAGTCGCGAGCGCGGGCGCGGCCCTTGAGGAACATGTCCAGCTCCACGCCGTGGCCGAAGGCCTCGTGGGCGATGAAGCCGGAGATGCCGGGGCAAGAGATGCAGTCGTAGAAGCCGGGTTCGATGCGCTCGGCGCTCAGGAGCGCCAGCGCCGCATCGCGGAGGGAGGTCATCGTCTCGTCTGACACGCGGGTAACCTCGTAGCCCTTCGTGCCATCCTGCATACGCCAGTCGTACGCGGTGCGCCCGTTCCATTTTTTCGTTCCTTTCGTGTCCGTCACCAGCAGCAACAGCATCAGCCGCGCCCGCTGGATGCGCTGCAGCAGGCGACGGCTGCGGTTGACGAAGAGCTTGGTCTCCGCCTCGTCTTTGTACACCGCCTGGGCATTGATCACCCGAGGATCTAGCGCGGCCAGGCGCGCCTGAATCTCCACGCAGTGGGAGAACTTCTCCCGCAGGGGCACGGTGACGGGGTCAATCTCGCAGGAGGTGGCGAACTCTTGCTCCAGCGGTTCGCCGGGGTCAACGGTGAAGCCGCCTGGCTCTACAGTGAGCCCGGCCACGAATTCATGGGCCCTGCGGGCTAGCCGCTCGGGGTCTAACTCGGTGGTGGAGAGTTCAGCGAAGCGGCGTCCCGTCCAGGCGCTGAGCACCACACCCAGTGAGGGGTCGGCGGGCTCTACATGCTGCTCGCGGCTATCGACGCGAATCGTGTGCCCTGTCTGCTGCTGCACCAGCGCCGCCGCATAGGGCACGTGCTTTTCCATGTCCTCGATAAGCGAGGGCAGGAAGTCTCGGAGTTTGGTCAGTTCAGGCGAAATGTCCAAGGTGTGGTCTCCTTTTCCATGCACTTCATCCGCTGATGGTTTCTGACTTTCTTGAGCAGAGTCCTGAAACGCAATCCGTGTCTTCATTATATCGCCAATTCCCTAACCGGACAAGTCCGCTCGACCCTCTATCGTTCACCTACCATATTTCGTTCGTTTCGTGTCCTCTTGTCCACTTCCCAGCCATCCTGAATGGACAAGCAGGGCGAGATACGCTATAATGCGCAGGATCTACTACAGGAGAAAAGCCGATGTACAAAGCCGTCCGTGGCACGCAGGACATCTTGCCCCAGGATGCCCCCTATTGGCGGCATCTGGAGGCCACCATCCACGAATTATGCGCCCGTTACGGTTACCACCGCCTTGAACCGCCCCTTTTCGAGGAGACCTCCCTCTTCGTGCGCGGCGTCGGCGAGGCCACCGACATCGTGGAGAAGGAGATGTACTCCTTCACCGACCGCGGCGGGCGGGAACTGACCCTGCGACCGGAGTTCACCGCCGGCGTCATGCGAGCCTACATCGAACACAACATGCACACTTGGCCGCGACCGGTGAAGCTCTACTCCGTCGGCCCTGCCTTCCGCTACGAAGCTCCCCAGGCCGGACGTTACCGCCAGTTCCACCAGCTCAACGTGGAGGCCATCGGCGAGCAGGACCCTGCTGTGGACCTGGAGATCATGTCCGTCGCCTGGGACCTGTACGAGGCGCTGGGATCGAGGGGACTTTCCTTCCAGCTCAACTCCACCGGCTGCCCCGCCTGCAGGCCCGTCTACATCAAGCATCTGGTGGCTTACTACGAACAACACCTGGACGGAATCTGCAAGAACTGCAAGCGACGGTTGCAGCGCAACCCACTGCGCGTCCTCGACTGCAAAATCGAGACCTGCCAGCCGATCATAGAGGGTGCGCCGCATATGCGGGAGCACCTGTGCGGTGAATGCGCCAAGCATTTCGAGATGTTACTGGGCTACCTGGACCTGCTGGGGCGGTACTACACGCTCAATCACCGTTTGGTGCGGGGACTGGATTACTATGCAAAGACGGTGTTCGAAGTCTGGGCCGAGGAGGGGCTGGGGGCGCAGAATGCTGTCTGCGGCGGCGGCCGGTACGACGGCCTGATCGAGGAACTGGGCGGGCCGCCGACGCCGGGCATTGGCTTCGCCGCCGGGTTGGAGCGCATCATCTTGATGATGAAAGCTCAAGGAACAGCCGTTCCCGAACTGGTAGCGCCGCGACTGCTGGTTGCTCATCGGGGTAGCGAGGCCAAGACGCGGGCGGTGACGCTGACCAGCGAACTGAGGACGGCGGGCATCGGCGCGCTGCTTGCCTTCGGCCAGCGCAGCCTGAAATCGCAGATGAAACAAGCGAACCGCGCCGGCGTGCGTTTTACGCTCATCCTGGGGGAGGACGAACTGGCCACTGGCGAAGTGACGGTGCGGGACATGGCAGCCGGAGAACAACAGCGGATATCGCTGGCAGAGATTGAAGACTGGCTGAAACGGCGTCTGTAGCCGAGGGACACGAAAGGAACGAAAGAAGGAGGAAGGACACGAAAGGAGCGAGAAGATGAAGGTGGAGCTGCGTGACTATCCCCGACCACCAAACGATACGGGCATCGGTGTGCACTGGAGCGCGGGCAGCGCGGCCGCCGTGGGCATGGGAGAACTGCGCAACTACTGGCTGCCCGAACTTCTCGCTCTGGGCGTCAAGTGGGTGAAGATCCTGCACGACGGCGGTGTGGAGTTTGCCGAATTGCTGCTGCAAAACGACATCATGCCCGTCGTGCGGTTCTACCGCTACCAGCCCAACTCCACCGACCCCTCGCCGGGCAAGGGCACCCTGGGCCAGAGCGAGATCGAGTACCTGGAACGCTACGTGTCCATTGGTGTGCGCTACTTTGAGTTCAACAACGAGCCGGAGTTGCACAGCGAGTGGGAGGGAGGCCAAGTGCCTCGCAACGCCGAGGAAATCGTCGCCCGCAACGCCATCATCGACATGGAGACGATCCTCAGGCTGGGCGGCCACCCCGCCGTGCCCGCCACGGCCATTGGCACCAGATGGGACCTCGTCGGCAAGATCATTGAGTTAGGCCGCCGTGACATCTTCGACGAGCCGGTCTGGATCGCAGTGCACAACTACGACATCAATCACCCTCTGGACTATCCCCACGACGGTGTGAACCAGCAGGGGCAACAACTCACTGGCGAGGAGTACGAGGAACTGAACCGCCAGGGGGCCTGGGATGGCCGCAACTGGGGACATCGTTCCCTGGAGTGGATCAACGAGCAGCGCACTCTGGGGGCGAACCCAGGCCACACTATCCACGACGACGCCTCCTGCTGGCTGGCCTACACCCGACTGGACGACTTGGTGCAGCAACACCTGGGCCGTCCGCTGCCCATCCTCTCCACCGAGAATGGCTCTATCGTTGACGAAGACGACGATCCCCGCTATCCCGCCACTACGCCGGAACGCCATCGCGACAAGGTGCTGGAGATGTGCCGCATGATGATGGGCGCCAGCGAGCGCTTCGACCCCGCACCACCGCAGTACTTCTGCACCGCTTTCTGGCTGCTGGGCGGTACGGTGCTGCTCGATGGCTGGGAATCGCACGCCTGGTACAGCCCCACCCGCCCCGGTGGCCGCTTGCCAGTCGTGGATGCACTCAAGGCCTTGCCCAAGCAGCGCCGGCCGGGCTTCGGACCCATCTGGGAAGAAGGGATCATTGAGGGCCGGGTGCACAACGGCGCGGGGCGCTCGCTGTTGCTTGACGGCCCCGTGTCTCGCGTCACCGACGTGGGATCGGACGAGAGTTTCCGCTTCGAGAAACTGCGCGCCGGCCGCTATCGCCTGATGGTGCGCGACACCGAACTGAGCGAGGAAGTCAGGCTGACAGAGGGGCAACCGCTACTCACTGTGGAAATGGAACTGATCCCAGAGCACATTGAGCCGCCGCGGGAGAGCGTGCTGCGTGGCCGCGTGAGTGGCGGCGTGGGGTACGTGCTGCGACTGAGTGGCACGGTCGATCGCCTGACCACTATCGCTGAAGATGAGGCCTATCGCTTCCAGGGATTGCCCCGCGGCGAGTACACCTTGACTGTGGAAGGAACTGCGACCAGCGCAAGCGGCATCGCACTGGACGGGCAAGGGGAGCAGGTGCTAGACTTGGTGGTGGCTGAGGGCTGGACCTGGGAGGAGTGGGACGGCGGCCCTGGCCCTGGCTTCGGCGTAGTACGCTGCTCCGTGGATGGGTTGGTAGACCTCCCTGTGCACCTGTGGACTGAGGGCTGGTCAGGGATAGTGCAACTGACAGGGAGCAAAGCGGAGTACGGTCCGTATGCCTGTGAATTCGCCCCCTTGGGCGGTGGCCACTACACCATCGAGCCCGAAGGACTGGAGGTGCGGGCGGAGGTGGACATTGACGGCAGCCGCGTGGTGTGGGTGGAGTTCCGCGAGCGAATTCAGCCACCAGCATCACGTGCAGAGGACAGCGTCATCAGCGGCCGCGTGCTGGGCGGGGCCAGCTATGCACTGGAACTCAGCAGGATAGATGCCTTCAGTAGGGGCGAACGGCCGTTCGCCCCTACTCGCACAGCCGACGATGGCAGCTATCGTTTCGAAGGGCTGCCAGCGGGGACCTATAGGTTGCGACTGCTGCGAGTGATTCGCCAGGACGTCAGACCGGGGGAATGGTACGAGAGCAAGTCAGCCATCGCCAGCCAGGTCAAAGAGGGCATCGAACTCGACGGAGAAAACGAAGCCAGCTTCGACTTCGACGTGCGGCGCTACGACCCCTATCGCGGGACGAGTGTGCTGAATGGCTCGCTGCACGGCGGCGCGGGGCAGACGGTCGTTCTCATCTGGCCCGGCGGCTATCGCAGCGAGAGGGGGGTGGGCGATGACGAGACCTTCCGCTTCCGTGAGTTGGGCGCCGGCACGTACGATCTGCTGGTGAAAAGCACCAAGGTGACCCAGACTTTCCAAGCCGACGGCATGGAGGAAGCCACGCTGGATCTGTGGATGCCCGGCGTGAACAGAGGGGTCATCTGGGGACGCGTGCGCAACGGCGCCGGACGGCAGATAATGCTGGAGTGGGCCGAGGGACGGCAGGAGACGACGGTAGCTTCCAACAGCATCTACCGCTTTGCCAACCTGCCGTCAGGAGAGTATAAGCTGCGCATCCGGGATACATCCGTCGTGAGCGGAAGCATACGATTGGACGCAGCCGGGACGGTGGAGGTGAACGTGGAGGTGCCGCCGCCCAAGACGATGGATCACTACCTGCTGCTCGGACGGGTGCTGGGGGACCGTGAGAGCTTCCTGGCCGCTATGCGCTACGCTGCTCGCTTCGGGCCTGTCTTGGGCTACGACGTGGAGGAAGCACGCCAGGCAGCACACGTGACCATCATCGGCAGCCCGCGAGCTGTCAGCATGGCGGACGAGCGAAGCTTGCAGGCAAGCGATTGTGAGGTTCACCGGATTGACCAGGATGTCGCCGCGGAGTTGGAACGCCTGGTGGAAGAGGGAAGGGCCTATTGAGCAAGAGGGAGATCAACTGCGTTGGCATCTTTCATCATCCGCGCAAGCCAGAGTCTCTGGAGCTGGCGGAGGAGATGGCGAAGATGCTGTGCCAGTGTGGCAAAGCACCGTGGGTCAGTTCATCGTGGGATAGGGACACTATTGCCGCTCAGATGGACTCCTTGGACCTGATCATCACTCTGGGCGGAGATGGCAGCATCCTGCGGGCGGCACGCCTGGGGGCCCGTCACGACGTCCCCATCCTGGGTGTCAAGATGGGGCGCGTCAGCTTCTTAGGCGAGATATCGCCAGGCAACTGGGAAAGGCCACTGACGAGCGTGTTGGCCGGCGAGTACTGGCTGGAAGAGCACATGATGCTGCACGCCGCTGTCTGGCGACACGAGAAGTCCATCAGCCAAGCCCATGAAGCACTCAATGAAGTGGTTGTCAGCCGGGGAGGGCTGGCACGCCTTGTGCGCATCGCCGCCCGCGTGGAGGACAGCCAGCTCACAACCTACAGCGCCGACGGGGTTATCGTGTCCACCGCGACCGGATCCACAGGCTACGCGCTGGCCGTGGGCGGGCCGGTGCTGCCACCTGAACTGCGAAGCATCCTGGTGATCCCCATAGCGCCTCACCTGAGCCTCGACCGAGCAGTGGTCTTGCCACAGGGGGCCACCGTGGAACTGCAGATCTTCACCGACCACCAGGCCATTCTCACCGTAGATGGGCAATTCCAGGTAGAACTGCAAAGTGGGGATGTGGTCAAGGTTGCCGCCAGCCCTCACCTGGCACACTTCGTGCGCTTGCAGGATCGGGCCTATTTCTACAAGACGTTGATGGAACGACTGCGCTGGGAAACATGAAGAATCAGCGAATCAGCGAATAGGCGAAAGCGAATAGGCGAATGGGCATCTCTGCCGACTCGCTGATTCGTTGACTCTCTGATTCGATGAAGACAATAGGAGGAATGGGTGAGCGAGGCCACACTTTACTGTGCTAACCATCCCAATGTCGAGACGCTGCTGCGCTGTAATCGCTGCGGCAAGCCGATCTGCATGAAGTGCGCCGTGCGCACGCCCGTGGGCTACCGCTGCGAGGAGTGTATAAGGGGGCAGCAAACCGTATTCTATACCGCCACCAAGACTCACCAGGCTGCTGGCAGCATGGTAGCCCTGGTGCTGGGGCTCCTTCTGGGAGTGGGCGCGTACTTCGTCGGCCAGCTTTCCTGGCTCTCGATCTTCATCGCTCCCGTGATCGGTGGCGTCGTAGGGGAAGCGATTTTCCGCGCCAGCGGCCGCAAACGGGCGCGGCGCTTCGACTGGATAGGTGGCGGGTTGGTCGCGTTGGGAGCACTGCTCACTTTCCTGCCCCTCTACCTTCTTTTTCATTTCCCCTATATCTGGACCCTGCTCTGGGGGCTGCTCTTCGTCGCCATGGCGGTAGGGACCGTATATGCTCGTTTGAGATAGATATCTTGAGGCCTGAAAGAATCAGCGAATCAGCGAATAGGCATCTCTGCCGACTGGCTGATTCGTTGACTTGCTGATTCGCTAAGATGTCAGGAGATAGGGAAGGATGTCAATACACCCCTTGTGTCTCTTCAGCGGCACGGCCAACCAACCGCTGGCTGAAGCCATTGCCAAGCAGTTGAGCCGTCCTCTGGGGAAATGCACCACCACCCACCTCCCCGACAGTGAGATCCACGTGGAGATCGGCGAGTGCGTGCGGGACCAGGATGTTTTTATCCTGCAGACCTGTTCCGCGCCGGTAAACGACCACCTGATAGAGCTGTTGCTCTACGTGGACGCTCTCCGCCGCGCCTCAGCGCACAGCATCACGGCGGTGATGCCCTACTTCCCCTATGGCCGGCAGGAGCGTATGGCTGCTGGCCGGGAAGCAATCAGCGCTAAGGTGGTGGCTACGATGCTGGAGGCCCTGAGAACCAGCAGGGTCATCTTCGTGGACGCACACTCTCCGGCCACACAGGGCTTTTTCAACATTCCCGTGGATCCGATTTCGGCTACGCCCACCATTGCCGATTATTTCCTAGACAAGCGGTTCGAGAACGCGGTTATCGTTTCCCCGGACGTAGGACGGGCTAAGATAGCAGGCAAATATGCCGAGTTGTTGCAGCTACCGTTGGTCGTAATGCACAAGCGCCGCGAGGAAGTGGGTGAGGCCAAGGTCACCCACATCGTAGGAGACGTTGAAGGCAAGATTCCCATCGTCATTGACGACATCATCGCCAGCGGCAGCGTGTTGACGGAACTGGAGGCATTAGTGGAAAAGGGCGCTCTGAAGGAGATCTACCTGGCCATCACGCATCCGGTGCTCCTGCCCCAAGCACTGGAACGGTTGGACGATCCCTTGATCAAAGAACTGGTGGTCACGGACACCATCTTCATTCCGCCAGAAAAGCAACATCCCAAACTGAAGGTGATCTCCATCGCTCCCTTGTTGGCGGAAGTGATCGGGCATATTCATGAGGGCACGTCCATCAGTTATCTGCTGCCCAAGAAGAAGAGAGGGCCGCTCAGCAAACCATCTGCTGCCGACAGGGAAGAGTGCACATGACTTCATTCTTTCGTTCCTTTCGTGTCCTCTGGCAGAACCTCTGGTACTGGATAGAAATCTACAACGCCCCTCTCTCGCTTGTCCTGGCCTTCGTCCTCGCCGGAACGGTGGCATGGCTCATTTGGCAGCAGAGGCAGTTCGCCAGCTTGCGTAACCACTACCAGTCACTGCTCGGCGGCACTGAAGGGGGCAATCTGGAAACAATGCTCGACCATCACATGGCCCAGGTGCAACAGGCGGTAGAGAAGGCACAAGAGGTTGATATGCTGGCACGGGAGTTGCAGCGTGCTGGACAGGCACACCTGCAGCATTGCGGTGTCGTGCGCTTTAATCCCTTCAGCCACACGGGCGGCGACCACAGCTTCGCCCTGGCGGTGGCGGATGCCGAAGGGTATGGGGTGATCATCAGCAGCCTGCACACCCGCGATAGCACTCGCGTCTACGCCAAACCGCTAGCTGCCTGGGAATCGTCCTACCAGTTGACGGAGGAGGAGCAACAGGCCATCGTCCAAGCGCGGGGCGAGAGGTGACTCTTTTTTGACTTTCGCCGAGGTTGGAGTATAATCGGGTATCGTCTCCCGGAGAAGAGATGGCTGAGTAGGTATCAGGTACAGGTGATCAGGTATCAGGATGGATGGGGGTCTCCCCATCGTGATCACTGATTCCCGATCGCTGATCACTTTCCTGATCACTTTCTATGTAGGAGCACACCGTGTTTGGCAGAGAGAAACGTCCTGAACCAGATCAAATCGAGGCAATCTTGGGCGCCCGCGCCAGCTTCAGCGGCCACTTGCGCTGCGATGGCAGCATACGCCTGGATGGCGTTGTCGAAGGCGGCAGCATCGAGACGCCAGCCAATGTGATCGTCACCCCCGACGCCAAGGTGATCGCTGACATCACGGCGCGCAATGTCTCCGTTTCCGGCGCGGTCAAGGGCACCATAACCGCCGAGCGGGTGGAACTTCTGGATGGTGGCCGCATCTGGGGTAGGGTGAACGCTGCCTCCTTCCTGTTGGACGAAGGGGGGTTTTTGCGCGGGGAGTTGGTGATGCAGGGTGAAGCACCTGAGGAGCCCTTCGTCATCCCGCCGCCCGAGGCGCCGATCCCTGTGGAGGAGAACACAGCCTCGACTGAGGAATAGCCGACGCTGCATGCACG
>CAZPMV010000064.1:4906-13127 GCA_964587335.1 uncultured Anaerolineales bacterium | reverse complement strand
ACGTTTCGAAGCCAGACATCGCCAGCGTCTTTTCTCCGACATCCTCGTGGCCGTCAATGGTGAGGAGGCGGGCTGGCAGGCGCTGGAGCAGGCGCTGGAGGTGGCCCGACGTGAGGGGGCGCGGTTGCATGGTCTGCACGTGCTGCCTTCCGAGGTGCAAGCCCAGAGCGAGGAGGCGCTGGCCCTCCAGGCCGAATTCAGCCGGCGCTGCCAGACGGCTGGCGTGTCGGGGAGACTGGCTCTCGAAGTTGGGAAGGTGCCGCGCAAGATATGTGAGCGGGCGGCCTGGACGGATCTGGTCGTTCTGAGTCTCACTTACCCTCCCGCTCCTCAACTGATGGCCAGGCTGGGTTCAGGACTGCGCACTGTGATACTGCGCTGTTCCAGGCCCCTACTGGTCGTGCCAACGTCGGCGTCCTCCCTGAGTCGGGCCCTGCTGGCCTACGATGGCAGCCCTAAGGCAGACGAGGCGCTCTTCGTGGCCACCTACGTGGCGGGCTCTTGGGCCATCCCCTTGGTCGTGGTCACTGTCAAGGACACGAAAGGAACGAAAGATGGAGAGGGAGATCGCGCCACTGGCCAGACGTTGGCGCGCGCCCGGGAGTATCTGGAGTCGCACGGCGTGCAAGCTACGTGTGTGGTGGAAAGCGGGCCGGTCGCCGAGGCCGTCTTGAGGACGGCTGATGAGCATCAGAGCGATCTGATCATCATGGGGGGATACGGATCCAGCCCCGTGCTGGAGGTCGTCCTGGGCAGTGCCGTGGATCAGGTGCTGCGCGCCAGCCGGCGGCCGATGTTGATCTGCCGTTGATAGCCTCATCCTTTCGTTCCTTTCGTGTCCTCCGGCAGCACAAGCGTTGCCAGAAGGAGCCTGATCATGTTCAAAACGCGTGTCACCGAGCTGTTGGGCATCGAACATCCCATTGTCGGCGGATGTATGATGCACGTCTCCGGACCAGAGTTCGTGGCGGCCATATCCAACGCTGGCGCATTGGGGATGATGGCCTCGGCCATGTTTGTCACCCAGGACGAGTTTCGCCAGGCGGTCCGTCGCGTCAAGGCTCTCACCGACAAGCCCTTCGGCGTCAACCTGAGCCTCTTTCCGGCGCTGCGGCCCATTGACAACGAACTGTACGTGGAGGTCATTCTGGAAGAGGGTGTGCCGGTGGTCGAGACTAGTGGTCACCGGCCCCCGGCGGACTTGCGGGCCCGGCTGAAGGAGAGTGGGGTGAAGACGATGCACAAGTGCGTCAGCGTGCGGCACGCCCTCAGTGCGCAGAGGGCCGGTGTGGACGCGGTGACCGTTTTCGGGAGCGAGGGAGGCGGTCATATCGGCGAGTCAGGGCTGACGACGATGGTACTGGCGCCCCGCGCCGCCGATGCGCTCGATGTGCCGGTGCTGGCCGCTGGCGGCATCGCCGATGGGCGGGGACTGGCGGCGGCATTGGTTCTGGGGGCCGAGGGTGTCACCATCGGCACGCGGCTGCTGCTCACAGAAGAGTGCCCCATTCACCAGAATCTCAAACAGGCGTTGGTGGCGGCCACGGAATTGGACACCTTGCTTATACTGGGTTCCTTGCACAATACGATCCGAGCCTGGAAGAATGCAGCGGCGCTCAGGGTGGCCGACCTGGAGGCAAACCAGGCGGAATTGTGGGAGATTCTGTCCGTCGTGGCCGGCGCGGCGATGAAGCATTTGATCGAAGATGGCGACCTGGATTGCGGAGTGATCTCTTGCGGCCAGTCCATTGGCATCATACGCGAGATCAAACCGGTGGCAGAGGTCATCAGCGGGATGGTGCAAGAGGCCGCGGCGCTGGGTGCTGGCCCTGTGGAATAGGTCTAACGACACCGCAGCAAGCATCAAGAGTCCTTGTTCCAAAGGGCTGGCCGCACCAACTGAGCGAATCTCGGGAGGTTAGCCATGTTCACGGAATCTGCAACCCTTTACGACGCTATCTACGCTGCCATGGGCAAGGACTATCTCAGCGAAGCGCAGCGACTGCACGAGCTGATCCAGCAGCACAAGCGCTGCTCGGGCGACAGACTCCTCGACGTCGCCTGTGGCACGGGGGGCCACCTGACATTCTTGCAGCAATGGTACGACCTGGAGGGGCTGGATCTCGATGCTGGCATGCTGGTCATCGCCCGCGAACGCTATCCGGACGTCGTGTTTCATCAGGCTGATATGGTGGATTTCGAGCTTGATCGGCAGTTCGATGCTATCGTGTGTCTGTTCAGCTCCATCGGCTACGTTAAGACTCCGGAACGGCTGCACCAGACCCTGCAGACCATGACTCGCCACCTGCATCCGGGGGGCGTGGTGATCATCGAGCCCTGGCTGACGCCGGATGTCTATGGGGCTGGGACCGTTCATGCCCAGTTTGTGGACCAGCTTGATCTCAAGATCGCCCGTATGAACATCAGCGAGGTGGACGGCACGGTGTCGGTGATTGACTTCCACTACCTCGTGGCCACTGCGGAGGGGATTGAGCACTTCACCGAGTGCCACGAACTGGGCCTCTTCTCCCACGACGAATATCTGGGGGCGTTTGTTGCCAGTGGATTGGAAGTGGTGTATGATCCCCAGGGTCTCATGGGACGGGGGTTGTACATTGGGCTACGGCCGCTAGCGTAGGGCTGCGAAGCTATGGGACGTTCAGCGATAGGGAGCTGATCAACTCGTCGCGATGCGGTGATTGGGGATGCGACCACTCACATAGGTAGAATGAGAGGAGACGGTTTCCGTTGAGCGAGGACGAGTCTCATACAAAGGCTACTGCCAAACCTTCGCCGGTTTGTGCCCGACGAGAGCGGAGAGCAATCGAATGGATGGCCTTGGCTGCCCTCGTGGCTGTGGCGGCCTTCCTGCGCTTCTGGCAATTGGATACCATCCCGCCAGGCTACCACTACGACGAGGCGTTCCAGGGGTTGGAGGCCTGGAATCTACTCACGCGGCCGTATTACCATCCCATCTTCTTCCCCGGCAACTTCGGCAACGAGCCGCTGTTCATCTACCTGACCGCGCTGGCCTTTCGGCTCTTCGGCGCAGGGCCGACGACGCAGCGGGCAGTAGCGGCGCTGCTGGGCACACTCACCGTGCCTGCGCTCTATGGACTGGCGCGGGAGCTACTTCGCGCCGACGAGCGGCTGCCGCGCAGTTTCCCGCTCCTCAGCGCTGCATCGCTGGCCATCCTTTACTGGCACCTGCACTTCAGCCGCGTGGGCATCCACCCGGTGCTGCTGCCCCTGATCCTTGTTCTAGCCTTCTGGGCTCTGTGGCGTGGCCTGCGGACCAGGGGAATCTGCTCCTTTGTCGTCGCGGGAGTGTTCGTTGGTCTGGGGGCTTACACCTACCTTGCCGGGCGGCTGCTCTTGCCCCTTGCCGGAGCCTTTGCTGCCCTCATGTGGCTGTTGAATCGGGCTCAACTGCGTCGTTGCTGGAGGGGCCTGACTCTAGCACTGCTGGTGGCGCTATTGGTGATGGCTCCCCTGGGTCTGTACTTCTGGCGGAATCCGCATCTACTGGCGCTGCGCACGAGCCAGGTGGCAGCGGCGGGCGAAGGCGAGGGGGGCTTGCTGGGCAGTGTCCTGCACACGCTGGGTATGTTCAGCGTCGCTGGAGACGCCAATCCGCGCAGCAACCTGCCGAACCGGCCGGCCTTGGATGGGTTCATTGCGCTGCCGTTCTATCTGGGGGTGGTGATTGCCTGTGGGAGGTTGGTAGGAATCGGGGGTGAGAGATCAGGTACTGGGTACTGCGGAGGTCGGACGGCGTGGGGTTTTGTTCTGCTCGCCGGGGCCGTGATGCTCTCGCCGACGGTGCTCAGCGAGTATGCGCCGCACTTCCGGCGAGCGGTCGGCGCCGCACCAGCCGTCGCCCTGCTCATCGGATTGGGGTTGGCCAGCATTGTTGCCTGGGGGAAAAGAAGATGGAAACGAAGGAAAGAAGGGGAAAGGGGGAAAAGAGAGGGGTTATCCCCTTGTTTCCTTGTTTCCTTGTTCCTTGTTTCCTTGTCCTTACTCGGTAGTTCGTTCGTCACTGCCCGCGACTACTTTCATCGCTGGGCCAACTTCCCTGATCTCTACCACGCCTTCGACGTCGGGCTGTGGGAAATCGCTCAATATGTGAACGAATTGCCGCCCGAAGAGTTGGTCTACGTCACGCCTAGGGCTGCGGATCACACCACGCTGGCCTTTGCCTGGCGAGAAGGGCTCGGCACGCGCCACTTCGATGGCCGTCACGCCTTCATCGCCCCGGCGCGTTATCCCTTGGCTGATCGTCCGGCAACCTACGTGATCATCGTGCACGAGGACTTTCGCGGTAGCCTGCTGCTGCGGGAGCTCTACCCTCAGGCGAAGCGGGTACATGAGTTCCGCGACCGAGACGGGCGACCATACGGCGAGGTTTTTCGTTTAGCGAGCGGTGGCAGGCCGGCCCGTGCGGCGCAGCAAGATCGGCTGGCGATTTGGGAGGGCATCAGCCTCGAGGGCTATGATTTGGACGCATCTCGCTATCATCCAGGCAGCATCGTTTACCTGCAACTGTGGTGGGCATGTGATGCTCAGGTCACACGTGACTGGAAGGTCTTCACTCATCTGCTGGGACCGGCGAAACCAGATGGCAGCTACGTCTGGGCGGGGGATGACGCGGAACCGGGGCAAGGAAGCGTTCCCACGTCCACCTGGCAGATAGGGGAACTGATCCTTGATGAGCATCAGTTGCCATTGCCCGCTGACCTGCCGCCGGGCGAGTATCTCTTGGAGATCGGGCTATACGAAGCGAACAGCGGCCGGCGAGCAGCCGTCCTCGTTTCGCCGTTGGATGATCCGGATGTTCCGCCAGACAAATGGCTGACGGCCGATCACGTCATCCTGGGTGGAGTGACAGTGATCAGCGACCAGTGACTAGAGGCGAGGGGATGAAGTTGCGACGCTGTGACGCATGGACACTCAAACGATATGCCCTTATCGGCGGGCTGTTTCTGCTTGCTCTGGGGGTGCGCTTCTGGCGGTTGACCTACCACAGCCTCTGGTTCGACGAGACGATGAGCCTGTTCTGGGCCAGCCAGCCGGCGGCCCGCATCTGGGATGTGGGCATGCACCTGGTGGAGGACAAGCATCCGCCGCTGTATCACTTGCTCTTGCATGATTGGATGATGCTCTTTGGCTCGGGTGACGCTGCGGTGCGCAGCCTGGGAGCTGTGCTGGGGGCGCTGGCCGTGCTGCCCGCATTCGGCATCGGCCGGATACTGGGCAACCGGCGGGCGGGTGCGTTGGCGGCGCTGCTCGTAGCGCTTAATCCCTTTCTTGTCTGGTATTCGCAAGAGGCGCGCATGTTCATGCCCGCAACCACCTTTGGACTCTTTGGTCTCTATGGGCTGCTGCGCGGCTGGCAGAGCTGCTGGGCAGCAGCCGACGGGACACACCGCCTCGGCTGGTGGGGTCTAGCCTTGGCCGGGTTCGTGTTTTCTGTCTACAGCTACTTATTCGGTGTCTTTTTCCTGGTTCTGGGTGCTCTTTGGTTGATCGTTTTGCTCTTGCTGGGCTTGCGCCTGGGCGAACGGCGGCGAGGTTGGCGTGCCTTTCTGCCGGGGGCCATTGTACTAGCCGTGGCTGCTGGGTTAGTGATGCCATCGCTCTGGCCTGCCTGGGGGGTGAGCGGTGCCGAGTCGACGCCGGGCCGCATGTTCAAAGATTTTGGAAAAGTGCTGGCCCGTCTGCTCGCCGCTTACACATTGCATCGAGGTCCCTGGAGCGATTGGATGGTGCGAGCGACCCAGGTGGGCGCAGGACTGCTGATGTGCGCAGGGATGGTGTTGCCCTTGCGTCGCAGGCCAGGCTCCGGGGATTTGCGCTTTGCTGGCCGTCCGTTGCTTGTGCTCTATCTGGTGGTGCCGCTGCTGTTGGGTGGACTGTTGCTGGCCCGCAATCGCGCCATCTTCAACGAGCCACGCTACTTCACTTTCCTGGTGCCGGCCCTCTGCTTGCTGTGGGGAAGGGGGCTGGTGGTATTGCTGGATCGAGCGCGGGTGGTGGGGCTGTTGGCGCTGGTGGGGCTGCTGGCGGCAATGGTCGTAGGTCTCTCTCACCTCTGGTTGCCTCAGAACCTGCGCGAGGATTGGCGGACGGCTGCCGCCTACGTGGAGGCCCACGCCGGACCGAACGATGCCGTGCTGGTTCACGTGGACTACGTGCATGTGCCCTTCGAGCGTTATTTCGACGGACCTCAGCCGGTCTTCTTTCCCTTCACTGATCGGGTGACCGACATGGCGCAGGTGGAGCCGCCGCTGTTGGGGTTGCTGCCCTTCGACAGCGTGTGGCTCGTCCAGTCGCACACGGAGCAATTCGATCCTGACCATCTTGTGGAGCGCTGGCTGGCCGACCGCTTCCCTCTGGCGACGGAGCAGTACCCAGCGGGCATGACGGTGAAGCGCTTCATCACCCGCTACCGCCTGTCTGAGCCGCCGGCAGACGTGCCGCAGCTCGATGCGACCTTCGGACCGGACATCACGCTGGTCGCCTGCGCGGTGGACGACATGCTCACCCTGGCCACGGACGAGCGGGCCCATCCGCCGAGCGGTTGGGTGCACGTGCAGCTCTACTGGCGGGCCGAAGCGAGACCGCCTGCTGACTATGCTGCCACGGTGCGTTTGGTGGATCACCTGGGACAGGTGTGGGGCGACCGGTTGCATCGCGATCGCGGGACGCTGCGGCTCTGGCCTACCTCACGCTGGGAGCCGAAGGAGGTCATCCGCCAGGAGGTGGACGTGAATCTCAACCCCATCACGCCACCGGGGGAGTACCGCATCGTCGTGGGGCTGCTGGACGATACCGGCCAGCCGCTGGGCGCTGAGGTCATCTGTGGCCAGGTGCAGGTGGTGAATTGATAATGGAGCACGACTGTCCGCCGGACGCAAGTCAGGGGAGATGAAAAGCAGTGGAACTAGGTACGGAACTCTGGAGCGGAGCGGTCGCCTGGCTCACCAGCCACGGCCTGCGCATTCTTGTCATCGCGATTGTTGCGTTTGTTGCTCTTCGCCTGCTGCATGTCCTGATGCGGCAGATCCCTCGTTGGATCCGAGCACGGGCTCGTAGCGAAGTGGAGGCTGGCGAGCTGGCCCAGCGCGCCGAAACCATCCGTTCTGTCATCGGTTGGGTGGGTTCAGTTTTCGTAGTTGTCGCCGCCATGCTGATGATCTTGATCGAACTTGGTTTGGACGTCGGGCCGCTGCTGGCTAGCCTGGGCTTGGTCGGCTTAGCTTTGGGCCTAGGAGCGCAGATGCTGGTCAAGGACATCATCGGCGGGTTGTTCATTCTGGTCGAGGATCAGTTTGCCATCGGGGACGCGATCACCGCAGGTGATCTGTCGGGCACTGTGGAACGGATGACGCTGCGCTCGACGCATCTCCGCGGGCTGAAAGGGGAGTTGCACATCATCCCCAATGGCGACATTCGCACAGTGTCCAATCTGTCTCAGGACTGGTCGCGGGCGGTGCTGGACTTGCGGCTTTCGCCTGACCAAGACATCGCCCGGGCCTTGGCTGTGTTGGAGAGGGTGGGGCAGGAGCTGGCGGCTGACGCGCGGTTCAGCCCGCTTCTGATGGAATCGCCCATCGTTACGGGCATCGAGGGGTTGGACGGCTGGACGGTGCGCGTGCGCATAATGGTCAAGACACTGCCGGGTCAGCATTGGGGGGTGATGCGCGACTTGCGTCGGCGGGTGAACGAAACCTTCCAACGGGAGGGCATCCGGTTGGGCTTCCGGCCTGGGGACAGGATGGCATCGCTATAGCCGGGCGAAGATGCGCTCTACCCGCACTTCTTCGCTGAGTACCCTGCCTTCTTCGTCTACAGCATAATTGGCCCCGTTGATGATCCTCGTCCTCACCTGGCCGCAGGCGTAGGGGTTGCCTTTCAGTTGCGGCGCGTCCAGGAGGCCGATTTCCACTGCTCGCGCCAGCACGTCGGGGTCGGTCAGAGGATCCTCTGCCTTGCCCCTTCCCAACTGCCCAATAGCCTCAACGATAACCATGGCCTCTTCCACGAGTTCATGTTTGCGTTGCTGCACTTCCAGGTCGGCGGTCATGTCGGGCATGTCGCAGAGGCAGTTGATGATCACCTTGCGGGCCATCTTACAGCTTTCGATGAGGTCCTCCGGCGTGGCGGCGTGGTGGGCCTCCACGTAGCCTACCACGTGCACGATGGATGGTTTGAGCGC
>CAZPMV010000064.1:1859-4806 GCA_964587335.1 uncultured Anaerolineales bacterium | reverse complement strand
AGTCAGGATCCAACGGAACGACGACCTGTTCGCAGTAGATTCTGGTCGTCTAGTCCAACGGCACCAGATTGCGTTTCATCATCCGCAGTGCTCGCTTGGGGTCAATGCGACCGTAGAGCCCGCCGACAATGGAGACCATGTAGGCCGCGTCCAGAAGCACCTCTCCCTGGGGCCGCAGGAGCCAACTTTCGTCCTCGTTGTACTGCGTGCCGGCCGCCACGAGTTTGAGGTCGCGCCCGAAATCGCAGCCCTCGGCTGCCGCCTTGCACTTGTGATAGATGGCGCCGCCGATTAACAGCGTGGTGCAGGGCTGGTTGAAGAAATTGACCCCGTACTGCAAAAAGTAGGTGTCGGTCTCTTTGACGTAGCCCAGGTTGCGCCCCGTGGTAGCGGCCATGATCTCTTTGGCCAGGAAGGACCGCACGGCGTTCTCCTCGTCGCTGGTGGGCAGGGCGTGAGGGTTGGCCGTCAGCCAGCTCAGATAGCGATCCAGGTCATAATCTAGCTGGCCGTCTGTTCGCCGGACAAAGCTGCCGAACTGGTCGTCGTCCGGCCGGAAGTCAGGATACTCGCGCAGCAAGAACTCCTCCAAATCGCTCTTCATGATCTCGCTCTGGAATCGCTCCAGTTCCTTGAGGTTCTCGGCATCGTAGGCCAGGCCGTACTTGCCCTCTACCCGGCGATAGGCCAGCGGGGTGTTGGGTGTCTTGAGGATGGTGCGTTTCACCTTGCGCCGTGGATCGTCGCCTGGATACGCATAAAGCGGGTTGTCCCTGACGTTGGAGTAGAAGTCTGTCGTTGCCCCGCCGATATCCAGGGCCATGATGTTGCCCAGCCCCGCCTCATCGCCATACCCCTTGGCCAGCAGGTTGATGCCACGGAAGGCCGCGCGCGGCGTGGGGATGAAGGGCGCACTCATGTACTTTTCCACCACGTCGAAGCCCTTGCCCCGAATGATGATCGTCTGGAACACGTCGCGGATGGCCTCGTTGACCACCTCGATGCGAAAGGTGTTGACCTCAGGCATGACGTTGGGCGTGAGGCGAATGTCTACCCCTCCGGCTTTGTAGATGCGTTCGATCTCGCTTTTGATGTCCTGGTTGCCGGCATAGATCACCGGCACGCCGTAGGGGGCATAGGTGGATGTTTTGGAGAATCTGGCCAGCAGGCGGGCGTTGTGCAACTGCGTCTCGGTATCTCCGCCGTAATCCACCCCGCCAGCCTGGAGGATGATCTCCGGCTGGTCTTGCTCGTAAATGGCCAGGGCCTGCTCCGCGGTCAGCATCCCCTGGTAGCTATTCAGTAGCTTGGCCCCAGCGGTGAGGGCTGCCAGATCGGCGGCAAAGCCGCTCTCCTCCTTGACCAGAGCCACGGTGACCATCTTGAGGCCCCCTTTGGCGCTGGAGCAGGGCAGTTTGATGTCGAACTGGGCCATCTCTCGCGCCAGCGGTTCCCAATCACCACGCCGCTCACATTCTTCTTTGATGCCCAGCCCATCGGCCAGGGAGAGGCGCAGGTCTTCGACGATGGTGGGCACGTACCGCATGGCGAATTCCTCCGTCGCCGTGTCAAAGACGCCGATCTTACTAAAGGTGCTGCCGAAGTCCACCACCAGCACCCTTTTGCCCTCTAGATCCGCCGCTCTGTGGATGCCCATCTGCCGCCGCGCCTGGGCCACCACATCCTCGTCCATGGCCTCGGCCGTTTCGGTGATGTACAGATCTTCATCGGCCTGGCTGATATTCTTGTCGAAGAACCACGGGCTGCGCTGGCGAACCAGGTCCACCCGTTCGATCTCGTCCTCTACTTTGACCCCGTCGAACTCGTCAATCACACAGCCGCCGTCCACGATCTTGGTGCGGCACTTGCCCACCATCTCGTAGCGCTTGTCCAGCACGGTGATCTGAGGGGCCTGGTACAGGCCCACCTGCAGGGCCAGATCCAACGTGTCGGCGCTGATCATGCCGCATTGCCCGGTGGGATAGTTGGCCTCGTCCACGAAGCTTAGCAGCAGCGCTTCGTAGTTGCGCTTCCACTGGCGGGGATGATCGCGCTTGCACGCCTCCTCCGGCGAAATGGCCCACTCGAAGAAGTTATCCAGCGTGACCGGCCCCTCGTAGCCGCCCATGAGCGCCAGGTGCAGGATGTTGTACATCGCCCCCAACTTGAGCTGCCTTTTGCGGCTCATCAGCCGGGGATCGGCCCAGATGTCGGGTTGATCACCCTTGTAGAAATCCTCGGCCACCTGCTTGACAATGTCGCAGCTCTCGACGACGTCCTGGGCTTTAGCTTCGTGGTGGGCTTCGGAGAAGCTGACCACGTGGACGATGTCGGGCTCGACATGCATCTGCCAGTAGGTGGAAGTGGCCAGGTGACCCTTGGCCCGGTCCAGGTTGGGCGGGAAACTGGAAAGCCCACCTCGCGTCTCTTTGATGATGTGGAAGTCAAAGTGATGGGTCAGTGGCTCGATCAGTTCGTAGGCCCCCTGGAACTTGGCCAGGTCGTTCAGTCCCGACGCGCCTGGCGGCAGGTCATACATCATCTGCATCACGTAGTGCTTGATGCCCATCTTGAGCGCCACCACGCCAGCCACGACGTGATCGGTTACCAGCAGGTCGTCGGTGCTGTTGCGCAGTTGCCACTGGTGCGGATCGTTGATCTCGACGGCTTTATCGCGGGCCGCCCACCAGCGCATCACCTCGAAGTGCTCGTCGAAGCTATCGCGGATGGAGATGGGACCGCGGCCATCCAGTTTGTTGTAAAAGAAAATCGGCACCGCTGGGAAGGGCATGTGGAACTCGCCCTCGAAGAGCTTGGCCAGCTCGACCAGCTCGTCGGTGCCGGAATAGATGCGGGTCATGGGATAATTGCCCCGCTGCGTAGCTTCTTTGAGCCGCCGCAGGTCTTCTTTGCTGCGGATGGGCACGCCGCCCTGCCCCTTGAGGTA
>CAZPMV010000064.1:0-1759 GCA_964587335.1 uncultured Anaerolineales bacterium | reverse complement strand
GTCGCAGTGACAGTCCTGCCCTGGGCGAACGCTTCCAGCTCCTCCATGGTGATAAAGTCATCCACCACCAGGCCAAAGAAACCCTGAAAGGCGTCAATGTCGCTGTAATTCTCGGCGATTTCGTCCAGGTCAAAGTTGCGATCTTCCGGCGGCGAGAACTTGTCCTCCTGCACCGGCAGGCCGGTCATGGCCCGCACCAGGTTGGCCGCTGGCCGCAGCCCGCCAAAGGCATAGCGGATGCCGCTCTCGCGCGGCAGCAAGCGATGCTTGGCCGCCTTTTCGATGAACTCGGCGATGAGCTTGTCCACGTACAGGTCGCCCAGGCGCATGGAGATGGCCACCACCTCGGGCCGCGACTCGCGGATCTTGTTGATCACGTCCTCAATGGGCACGGCGGGGCCCAATTTGACGGCCATGTAGCCCTCACGCCGGTCTTCCATCCACTCGGCAAAAGTCTCCACTCCCAACGAGTGGACGCAATCGCCGATGGAACCGGCCAGCACGCGGCGCTTCTTGGTTGGTGTTTCCGTTTCGGTGCTCATGCCATTTCTCCTAAATGGATATTGGATATTGGGTATTGGGTATCCCTTGGCTGCAGGGAATACGCAATATCGAATATCCAATCTCCAGTCTCCAATATCTACTTCTCAAAAGCGATCAACTGTTCCAGGCGCTTTAGGCCATAGTTCTGCGGGATACGGGCCTGGGCAATGTCCTCGTTCAGGTAGTCCTTGCCCAGTCGTGCGCTTGCCCAGGCGATCACCTTGTCCATGGTAGGCGTCACCACTCTGGCCAGTTGGGCAATCGCCCGGCTGACAGCCAGGCCAAAGGGCACGTCTTCAGCCAGGTAGCGGGCGCCAAAGTCGGGGACGAATTGCCCTGGCGAGACCTCGCGCACGGGGGCTCTTAGCCCGGCGTAGGCCCGGTTGCTGACGAAGGCGCTCCGCAAACTGGACGGATCGGCGATGGCGTTGCCATAAGAGCGCAACAGCCATGCCTTCAAGGGGCGCACGGCCGAAAGGTCCAGCGCAGGCTCCAATCGGGAGCGGATGGCTTGCACGTCGTCGCTCAACCCGGCCAGCACTTCGGCTCCTTCCTCGCTGAGACCTTGGTAGAAAGGCGGAATGCCGTCAGCGGGGAAGGGCGTGCTGTCCCAAGAGGCAAAGAGACCGTACATGATGCCCGGGTGGATGAGCTGGCCCGTGTTGGCCAGGGTCAGGGCCAGCCCGTTGGCGGCCGCGCCGATGGGCAGCCCCAGCATTACCTGCAGTAGCGGCGCGATGTGCTCGATTTGCGCCGCCGGCCGAGTAGCACCGTCCACGATATCCTTGACGCCCAGGACGTGAACGATGCGTCCGTACTCGCGGATGCGGCAGGCCCAAGGCAATGTTTGCAGACCCCAAAGCCCCACGTCGTCCCGGCCCTGTTCGCGCAGGATGTGCACTGCGCAATAATCGAAGCCGCCGCGGGCGGGGATGGCCCCTACCCTGCAGTTCTCGTCCAGGAAGGGAACGATTTGGCGCAAGGTGATCTCATGGGCAAAGGCGGGCAGCACCAGCACGATCACGTCGGAGCCGGGGATCACCTCAGCCGGGTCGGCGCTGACCCGGCGAGGTTGGGCCTTAACCTGCACCGCGCCGACGGTCTCGATGCCGCCGTGAGCGATACTGCTGGCCCACAGCCGCTCGGCCTCATCGGCAAAGGGGGCGTAAACGTCCACCGGGCATCCCAGATTGCGGGCGGCGATGGGCACCAGGGT
>CAZPMV010000063.1:8381-13134 GCA_964587335.1 uncultured Anaerolineales bacterium | reverse complement strand
CTACTTGGCGTAGTCCACTGCCCGCGTCTCGCGGATGACTGTCACCTTGATCTGGCCCGGATACTGCAGGTTCTGCTCCACCTTCTCGGCGATGCCCCGTGAAAGCTCAATGACCGCCAGGTCATCAACCTCTTCCGGCTTGACGATAATGCGAATCTCCCGCCCAGCCTGGATGGCATAAGCCTCACCCACCCCCTCGAAGGCACGGGCAATCTCCTCCAGGGCCGTTATGCGCTTGATGTAGCTTTCCAGCGACTCTCGCCGCGCCCCGGGGCGCGCCCCGGACAAAGCGTCAGCAGCGGCGATCAGAACCGCCTCCACAGACTGCGGTTCTTCCTCGTAGTGGTGGGCGGCAATGCAGTTGACCACATTGGCGGGCATGCCGTAGCGACGGGCCAGGTCCGCGCCGACCAGGGCATGAGGCCCGCTATTCTCGTGACTCACCGCCTTGCCGATGTCATGCAGGATCCCGCCCAGTTTGGCCAAGCGCACATCAGCGTGCAGTTCGCTGGCCATGAGACCGGCCAGACGGGCCGTCTCCAGTGAGTGCTGGAGTTGGTTTTGGCCATAGCTGGTGCGGAACTTGAGGCTGCCCACCAGCTTGATCAGCTCCGGGTGCAGATCGCGCACCCCAACCTTCAGCACAGCCTGCTCTCCCGCCTCGCGGATAATCCGCCCCACTTCATCTTTGGCCCGCTGCGCCTCCTTCTCGATGCGCGCAGGGTGGATCCGACCATCCTGCACCAGCCGCGTGAGGAGCAAGCGAGCGATCTCCCTGCGAACAGGATCGAAGCAAGAGATGGTTATCGCCTCCGGCGTGTCATCTACCACCAGATCGGCGCCCGTAACACTCTCGATCGCCCGGATATTGCGCCCCTGTCGCCCGATGATACGCCCCTTCATCTCATCGCCGGGCAAAGGCACAGTGGAAACCGTAGCCTCTGCTACTTGATCCGACGCCAGTCTGCCGATGGCCACGGTGATGATCTTCTGTGCTCTGCGGTCGGCCTCCTCTTCCGCCTCCGCTTCAATTTCACGGATCACCCGCGCCATATCGTCCCGATACTCCCCCCGGATGCCTTGCAGCAGAAGCTCCTTGGCTTCCTCGGTTGTCAAGGCGGCGATGCGCCGCAACTCCTCACGTTTTTCGGCTTCCAGATTCCCCAAGGCTTGCTCTCGTCTGTCCAGCGTAATCTGGCGTTGATTCAACTTCCGCTCGCGCTGCTCGATCTTGTCAAAGCGGCGGTCAATGCTCGACTGACGCCTGCGCAGCCGCTCTTCCTCCCGACGGGACTCCTGGCGCTGCTGTTTCCTCTCCTGAGAGGCCTCGTCCTGCAGATGAATGATCTCGTCTTTCGCCTTCAAGATCAGTGCCGCAGCCTGCGCTTGTGCCTCGACCAGGAGTTGGTCGGCCTGCGCCTGGGCGGACTTGACCTTCGCCTCGGCCATTAGCCGACGCAGGAAGAACCCTAGAGCAACCCCCGCGGCCAACAGCGCCAAACTCCCCATCAGCAGCGTTATCGGTTGGATACCATTTCTCAGCATACTCTCACCCCTTTCGCTACCGTTGAATATTCCAGCTTCTCAACACTCGCATCCGCTTACCGTAGGGCAAGTTTCCATACCTGCCGCTCCGCCCGGCGGCTCTATGTGTGACTTCTGCCTCAATGCCCTCTTTCGTCTAGCTGTTTCTCTCTGTACCCATTTCCTGCCATAGCTGCTCCACGACGTCCTTCATGACGCCGTAGTCGAAACCGCGACGAACCAAGTAGCCTCCCACCGCCTTACGGAAGTCACCGTATTCGAGGCCGGCCCATTTTCGAAGACTATGGCGGGCGGCCCGGTACGCGCTGGCTTCGTAATCCAGGTCCGCCAGCGCGGCCTCTATCAGATCCTCAGCCACTCCCTTCTGGCGCAACTCCTGACGCAGCGCCCACAGCCCGCGGGGGTTGAAGCGCTCCCTGTTCTCCACCCAGAAGCGAACAAAAGCCGCATCATCCAGATACCCATCCCGGCTCAGACGATCGATCACCGATGAGATCGCGTCGGCCGGTGTGTTCTTGCGCTCCAGATAGCGTCGCACTTCAGCCTTGCTGCGCGGGCGATGCGCCAGAAGACGCAGCACTCGCTCGTAGGCTCGTTCCCGAGCATCAAGCTCGCGCAGGCCAGCGATATCCGCATCGGAAAGGAACTGTCCCTGCTTCAGTTTCGCCGCCTCGATAGCAGGCACGCCGAAGGCATATCGTCCATCCAGGTGCACGCTGACCCGCTCGCGATTGCGCTGCTGGAAGGCCAACTTGGTGATTGTGCCAGCCATCGGCTATTCGCTCCGCTTGGGCTTGCCGGCCATTGTGAAGAACCGCACCACTACCCCATCCGACAAAAAAGAAAAGCTGTGGCTTCTCAGCCACAGCTATCTTTCCTCCCGCGCCTGATGAGAGAAGGGGACAGCCCCTCCCATCACCACTCCACTACGCTGTGAACACCCGATCAAACCCTTGCCAGCAAGGCGGCAAATGGCGCCGCGCAGGACAAAACGCTTAACCCACTTCTGACAGTTTCAGTAAATCATATATCTCGTACATCCAACGGAAACCGCTGAAATCGGTAGTTGGTAGGTTAATGGACTGGCAAGTTGGTGGACTGAAGATAATGATGAAGAAGGACGTCTATCAGTCCCACGACTGCAGCCGTCAAGAATGGATACAGCCTTCGTAGGGAGAGAGGCTTCTTGCTCGTCCCGATGCTACTCGCAATTCATCAGTTGCCGCTCTACCAACTTGCGGGGTCCCTACAGGCGATCAAACGGTGTCACGGAATGGTAACGAGGAACAGCGCAGCGTACAGCGTGTCACCGCGCCATCCCCACAGGCAAAGATTGCTATGGCTGCGAGCCGATTCTCGGCGCTGCCGTGGCCGAGAAACCCTTCGTGGCCCGCCCTTCTAATGCAGCCCCGTCAGGCGGCTGGCTCCGTCGTGACAACCTCCTCAGTTGCTGCCCGTGGAGGCAGCCCGGCTGCCTGACGAATCTCGTTCTCCAGGGTGAACGCCAACTCTCGATCATCCATCAGGAAGGACTTAGCGTTCTCTCGCCCCTGGCCCAACCGCGTGTCGCCGAAGGAGTAGTACGAGCCCCGCTTGTCCACCAGGTCCATCTCCACACCCAAGTCTAGCAGGTCCCCTTCCCGCGAGAGACCAGAACCATACATGATGTCGAACTCGACCACTCGGAAAGGCGGCGCCACCTTGTTCTTCGTCACCCGCACCCGCGTGCGGCTGCCCACCACCTCACCCTTCTGCTTGATGGCCTGGATACGACGACAGTCCAGCCGCACCGAAGCGTAGAACCGCAACGCTCTCCCCCCAGAAGTCGTCTCCGGATTCCCGAACATCACCCCGATCTTCTGCCGCAACTGGTTGGTGAAGATCATCGCCGTGTTGGATACTCTGATGGCGCCTGATAGCTTGCGCAGCGCCTGGCTCATCAGCCGGGCCTGCAAGCCCATGTGGGCAGCGCCCATCTCCCCCTCGATCTCCGCCCGCGGCACCAGCGCGGCGACGCTGTCAATCACGATCACGTCCACCGCTCCGGAGCGCACCAGCGCTTCGGCGATTTCCAGCGCCTGCTCGCCGGTGTCCGGCTGGGCGATGTAGAGGTTATCCACGTCCACGCCGCAGCGGCCGGCGTAGGCGGGGTCGAGTGCATGCTCGCTGTCGATGAAAGCAGCGACGCCGCCCATTTTCTGGGCCTCGGCGATGATATGCTGACAGATGGTGGTTTTGCCCGACATCTCCGGGCCGTAGATCTCGCTGACCCGGCCGCGGGGGATGCCACCCACGCCCAGCGCGATGTCCAGGCCAATGGAGCCGGTGGGGATGACGTCTACATCAAGGTGGGTGGCCTCTCCCAACTTCATAATGGCCGTGTCGCCAAAACGCTTTCTCAAATCACTCACTGCGGTCTCTAGGGCCTGCTCACGACCTGCATCCGACATTTGCTCTACTCCTCGTGGTATACCCATCAGTTGGGCCCGAAGGGGCGAACCCCTCCCGCTTGCCGTCATTGACTCCCCTGAAAAAGGTCATTCAGCCACAGAGTACACAGAGGAAAAACCAAGGTGGAACTCAAAATCGTTCAGCAGCAAACGCAAAAAACATAGATTACTTGAGAGACGCCTCAAAACCTCTGTGCCTCTGTGGCAAGTCTGGCGGTTTCTTCGGTAGAGTCATCATTAGTATACACCCAAACCTGCAAGAAATCAAATCTGTCCAACGTGAAACGTGAGGCATAGCGTTTCAGGGGCCCCACGATATGCGCTCTTCTACCCATCCCCTGGAGGAGCAATCCGGCTCGTTGCGCAGCAGTCCATCGGGGGAGCCGGGCAGCGCAAAGAGCTGTCTGTATCCCTGTCCATTCGGGGTCATAGCCCAGATGGCCCAGGCCCCATCTCGGTCCGAGACGAAGGCGATGGTGTTCCCATCAGGTGACCAAGTGGGCAGACCGTCATTGGCGCCATGCTCGGTCAGCCGCAACAGTCCGGAACCATCGGCGTTGATGCGGTAGACCTCCCAGTTACCGTCACGTTGAGACATCAGAGCGATGTACTTGCCGTCAGGAGAAGCAGCAGGAGCCGTGGCCGTCCCATCCAAGAAGATCATACGGTCGTCGGAGCCGTCCGCATTCATGACACAGTATATCACAGGCTGGTTGGCTGGTCAAGGGGAAGTTGAGCTTTCCGCTTGTTCCGCTGTT
>CAZPMV010000063.1:0-8281 GCA_964587335.1 uncultured Anaerolineales bacterium | reverse complement strand
CGCTGACCATTCAGCCGATGAAGCCGATGAAGCCAAAGGTTCGCGGGTTAGAACTCGCCCACGTCGCCGACGCGGAAGCGCTCAATGAGCAGGAAACCGGCGGCACAGACGGCCATCAACAGCGTGCTCATGGCCAGAGCCTGCCCGTAGTTCAGCAGCCCCGGCTGCCCCAGGAAGCGGAAGATAGCCACAGGCATGGTCGGGAACTGAGGGCGGGCAATGAGCACCGTGGCTCCGAATTCTCCCATGCTGACCGTGAAGGCGAACACTGCCCCCACCAGCAGCGCCCGGAAGAGGATGGGCAGGTCAATCTCCCGCACCACCCGCAGCGGCGAAGCGCCCATAACCGCAGCCGCCTCCCGCAGATGCGGGTTCATGCCCCGCAGCACAGGCAGCAGCGAACGCACGACGAAGGGGAAGGCCACCAGCGTGTGCGCCAGTGGCACCAGCAGGGGCGAGGTGCGCAGGTTAAGCGGCGGCTCATCGAGCGCGATGATGTAGCCAAAGCCTAGCGTCACCGCCGATGTCCCCAAAGGCAACATGAACAGCGGGTCAAGGAAAGCCCTGAAGGCCCGCCCTCTCCTCTGCGATGGGGCGAGCAGATAGGCGCTGATGGTACCCATCACCAACGCCAGCGCTACCGTCGCCGCGCCGAAAACCAGCGAGTTGCGGATGGCCTCAGCGGGAGGGACGAAGAAGATGGACTGCGTACGGTTGACGAACAGCTCTCGATAGTAGTGCAGATCATAGCCCCCACCTAGCGAAAAGGAGCGCTCAGCCAGCGCTACCAGCGGCGACAGCAGCAACAGCAACATCCCTCCCAGACAGGCGGCGACCAGCAATCGGTCTTGCCAGCGGGTCGGGCGCCGGTGCGTGGCCCGCCGTGGCCGGAACTCGATGGGCACGGCCAGCCGCGCTTGTAACCGCGTGTAGAAAGCCATGATCACAAAGGTGAACACCATCTGCACGATGCCCAGCGCCGCCGCCAGCGGCAGGTGGAACAGATGCACAGCCTGGCGGTAGATCTCCACCTCCAGCGTGGCGAAGCGGGGCCCGCCGAGAATGAGGATGACGCCGAAGCTGGTGAAGCAGAAGAGGTAGACCAGGAGCGCAGCCGCGACGATGGCTGGCCCCAATAGCGGCAACGTGATCTCCCGGAAGACCTGCCAGCGGCCTGCGCCCAGTACTCGCGCTGCGTCTGCCTGGCGGGGATCGAGATTAGCCCAAAAGCCTCCCACAATGTGCACGATGATGGTCACATTGTAGAAGACATGCGCCAGCAAGATGAGCCAGATGGTATGCTGGATGTCAATAGGCGAGGCGCTTAGATTGAAGATGGCCATCAGCCAACCGCTAAGCCGGCCGCGAGCTCCCAGCAACGAGGTGAAGGCGGTTGCCACCACCATCGTGGGCAACACAAAGGGAATGGTGGTCAGCGCCCGCAGCAGCGGTTTGCCCCGAAACTCGTATCTGGCGAAGACGAAGGCCGCCGGCAGGCCCAGCAGCAAGGTCAGCAACGTGGAGACCGTCGCCTGCCAGACGGTGAACCAGAGCACACGAGCGTAGTAGGACTCGCTGATCAGCACACGCAGCGGCCGCAGATCGAGTATCCCCTCTGGCGCCAGGCTGAGAGCGAAGATGCTGTAGAGGGGATAGAAGAAGAACAGCACCAGGAAAAGCAACGGGACAATGTAGATGAACTGCGACAGTCGCTTGTGCATCGGAGAGTCTTCTTCCCTTGTTTCCCTCAGCCCCTTCTCTCTACTCCAGTATCCACTGCTGGTACAACGCGTCCAGGTCCCGCCCGCTCACCTTTTCCGCCACAGCCAGGAAGCTCTCCGCTGTGGCGATCCTGTAGCGATGCTCCTGGAAGTAGGCGCACAGGATGTCGTCGAAGATCAGATCGCCCACCTGCTGTCGCAAATGGTGAAAGAAGAGCGGCCCCTTGCCGTAGACGATGGGACCATAGTCTTCCACGTCGAAGCTGGCCACAGGCCCTGCGACTGCCCGATCCCTCCCTGCCCTCCGCGCCTGCTCCCAGCGATCCCAAAAGCCGGCCTGGCGGGCCCGCTGGGCCACTGTCTCGCCGTACCTATCCTCGTAGTAGAGGGAGGTGGAATACTGCGTCAGCGCCTCGTCCAGCCATGGCTCGTCCACCTGATCGTTGCCCACCAGGTTGTACCACCATTGATGGGCCACCTCGTGCGCCACCACCCACTCCGTACGATCGCTACATCCTTTCGTTCCTTTCGTGTCCTTATACAGCCTCTCAGCGATGACGATCAACCCAGGGTACTCGATGCCGCCCGCTGAAGTGTACGTGGCCACCACATCCAACTCAGTGTAGGGATAGAGCCCCAAGCGCTGGCCAAAGATGCGCAGCGCCTCAGCAGCGACGTCGAGCACCACCTCCCCACCCTCGGCGTCCCCAGGAAGATAGTAGGAGCTGACGGTGATACCGTCCACCTCGCGCCGCGTGACCTCGTACTCGTGGCTGAGGACGATGTTGAAATCGCGGGCCGGCCCGCTGACGAACCGCCAGGTGACTGTGCCATTGTCGTGCGCTACTAGCGGAAGCGGTTTGCCCGTGGCCACCACCGTCATCTCCTCCGGCACGGTGAGTGTCACGTCGTACAGGCTCATGTCGGCGTAGATGATGTCGCCGATGGTCGGCGACAATTCCACGTTCCACCCCTCGTCGTCGTAGACAGGGACGAAGGGATAGAAGTGAGCCAGGGCCAGGACGCCCTGCTGAGCAGCGAAGGCGCCGTAGTTGCCTCCCGCTCCCAGAGGCACAGTCACCTGGAGATCCAGACCGACCTCGACCGATGCGCCAGGAGCCAGGGGTGGTTCCAATGGCAAGCGCATGGCCGTGCGATCCAACTTGAATTGCGGCTCCACCGGCTCGCTTCCCACGGTGATCTGCTCGATCTCCGTCCCGCCCCCTTGCTCGTCGTCCATGTTGGGGAAAAGGCGAAAGTAGAGTTCGTGCAGAGCGATGTCCTCGTTGTTGGTGTAGAGGACATCCGCGCGGCCGCTCAGCCGCGGCCCGTCCATGTCCAGCGTGAAATCAAGTTTGTAGCGAGTAGGGTGATCCAGCGAGTCCAGGCCAGCGTGGGCGGCAGGGAGCAGCGCCATCTCCTGAAGCGGCTGATCGTCCCAGGCAATGGTAGGATGTGGCTGTGGCGACGCCAAAGAGAGGACTGCGGAAGTCGGGGCAGGAAGCAATGTAGGGGTTGGAGGGTGGGTATTTGGGACTGGGGTCAACAGTGCAGGCGTGGATGGAACAGTAGCCAATTGCGCCAACGGTGTGCAGCCGCTGACAACACCCGCCATGATGACGACCAATGCCAGTCCGCGTGTGCCCATCCCCGCTGTCCCTGACACCTGGTATCTACCTCTGGTACGGCATGCACAGGATTTCCTCGATCTTCATGTCGAAGAAGTGCTGCGTGTTCGCTGGGCGTAGGACAACCGCCGTGTCTGCCCCACGACCGGTGCCAGCGACGGCAACGGCCAACTCATCGGTGCGGGCCAGCCCCGCGTCGGCGGCCATGAGCGCGATCTCCGC
This sequence comes from uncultured Anaerolineales bacterium, assembly GCA_964587335.1. Taxonomy (GTDB): domain Bacteria; phylum Chloroflexota; class Anaerolineae; order UBA3071; family UBA3071; genus UBA3071. Next base: position 4,710 of record CAZPMV010000063.1, on the reverse strand, counting down.
CACCACCTTCATCCCCTCGCCGAAGACGCGCAGGGTAAAGGCCACAATCTCCCCCACCTCGTAGGTGCCCAGCTTCTTGCGCACAGCGCGGCTGATGCCGGCGAAGGCATGCCCGCACGTGAGAACCTTGACGCCCGCGGCCTCCATAGCGGCGCGGTGCTCAGGGAGCACCTCCGCGGTGTCAAGCTCTCGGAAGCCGTGAAAATGGGTCACAGCCACCACGTCGTAGCCCTGGAAAACCCGCCCTGCCCGAACCCCTGTCGCTCCGGTGGTGGTCGCCACCAGGATGGCGCCAATGCCCAGTTCCTCGGCGCGAGCACGGGCAATCTCCAGCGTGCGTTCGGTGTTCCGCTTGCCAGGCTTGTCGAAGTAGACGGTAGGGACGGTTGTCTCAGACACTAGCTAGCCTCCATGCCGTAATGGTTTCTTTGGAAGAACTCGCAATGCGGATCCGAGCTACGGCTCCGCAGCGGTGAGTATCCACTGCTGATACAGCTCGCTCAGATCTCGCCCGCTCACGTCCTCGGCCGCGGCCAGGAAATCAGCCGGCGTAGCCACGGCATAGCGGTAGCGGTCGAGATACTCTCGCAACAAGCGGTAGTACGTCTCATCATCGCCCACCTCCCGCCGCACTGCGTCGAAGAAGAGGGCCGCCTTAGCATAGACCATCGTCTCGTAGTTGGCGGGCTTGAAGGCCGACAACGGCTGGTTCACCACAGCGTCCAGACCTTGCTCGACGGCATATTGATAGGGAGCACGCCAGCGCCGCTCCCAGAGCGCCTCGGCAGCCGGCGTGCCATAGATCGCTTCGTAGTAAGCATAGGTGGAGTACTCTGCCAGCCCTTCGTCCAGCCAGGGGAAGTTCACTGGATCGTTGCCCACCACGCTATACCACCACTGATGGGCCATTTCGTGGGCGATGAGGAACTCCAGATTCTCCCGCCGCTGGCAATAGACATCGAGTCCAATGAGGGTAAGCCCCGGATACTCCATGCCGAAGTACCTGAGCGGAGCGGAGACCACGGCCATGTCGCGGAACGGGTAGGGGCCAAAGCGTTGGCAATAGACTCGCAGCGCGGCCGCTGCGTACTGCAATGCCACCAGGCCAGTGGTCCGATCCTGTGGCAGGAAGTACGACGTCACCCTCGCGCCGCAAGCATCGCTGCTGGCGGTCTGGAAGTGGGGATTGAGGATGAGCATGAATTCCCGCCGCGGCCCGCCGACGATGTGAATGTCAGTCCAACCTTCGCCTTCGCTGCTGTTGGTGGTGCTGATCACTGTGCCAGTGGCAGCCACCACCACGTCTGAAGGCACCGTCACCGTCACCAGGTACAGCCCCACCTCGACGAAGGCCACGTCGCCGTGAGTAGTCGGGGCAATGTCCAGATTCCATTGGGGAACGCCCATCCTATCCTCGCGCACAGCGAGGACAGGATAGAACAGCGGCAGGCTGAGGAATCCCCTGCTCTCGCCACAGAGGACGTACCCTTCCTCTAGCTCCGGCACCTTGAGATCGAAACTTAGCTCCACCGCCGCCGTGCTATCGGGAGGCAGCGGCTCGGGCAACACGATATGGACAGCGGTGTTCTCGGCCTCGTAGCCGAAAGGGGCGTTCTGGCCGTTCACCGCCACGCCAGAAATGCCCATGCCGCCGCCGTACTGCGGCAGGTTTGGATAGAGGCGGAAATACAGCTCGTGCAACTCGTCCTGACCCCAATGGGTCACCAACACTCGCTCCCATCCCGTCAACTGCCGTTCAGCGGCGGGGTCAATGCGCACGTGGATATCATAGCGGGGCATGGGGCCCAGCATCTCCAGTTGCCCTTGAGCCTCGTGCTGCATAGCAGGCCGGTAAGGAGCCATTTCGTCTGGCTGCCCTGCCCAAGGCCACGCACAGCTAGACGATAATAGCAGAAGAAGCAGGAGTGTGGGGAGACAGAGTCGCTTCATCGGTGATGTCCACCTCATTATCGTGGTTTCGAGGTTTCAGGTTTCGAGTCCATGGTTCGGAGTTCGGTGAGAGATACCGAACCACGCACGCTAGACCCGGAAGCCTCGAAGGGCACGTGGGCAACCTAAGACTGCTGTGCTGTTCCACCTTACATTATACCACAACTTCGCCAAATGGCTATGTTGGGAGACTCGAGACGCAAGGCGGCGGACTGAAACTGTTTGCGCTGCCTGGTCGCAATTGGTTTCCTTCGCCTGACTGTGGTATAATGCGGTTTGATCATCAGATGCGCTTGGTGCAAGTATACGATCATGTCCGTTATCAATGTGTTTGGCTTGGCTTTGACCTACGGCGCTCAAGACGTGTTCAGTGACGTCACCCTGAGCATTGCCCACGGCGACCGCATCGGGTTGGTCGGCCCCAACGGCGAGGGGAAGACCAGCTTGTTGCGCGTCATCGCCGGATTGCAGGCTGCTTCTGCTGGTACAGTGCATCGTGCGAGAGGGCTGCGCATCGGCTTCCTGCCGCAGGATCCGCCACTGGCGGGAGAACGCACCGTTCATGAGGAGATGCTCAGCGTCTTCGAACCGCTGCGGGCGCAGCAGTCGGAGCTATCTAGGCTGGAAGAAGCGATGGCCGACCCAGAGCGGCGAGCAACAGCTCTGGAGCTCTACAGCAAGCTGCAGAGCAGTTTCGAAGCGGCCGGCGGCTACACGTATGAGCTGCGTATCCAACAGGTGCTGAGCGGTCTCGGCTTCCAGAGAGAAGTACACGACCAGCCGCTGGCTCATCTGAGCGGCGGGCAGCGCACGCGTGCGCTGCTGGCAAGGCTCTTGCTCGAGGAGCCCGACCTACTGCTGTTGGACGAGCCGACCAATCGTCTCGATCTGGAAGCGTTGGAGTGGTTGGAGGGGAAGCTTCTGAAATGGCACGGCAGCATGGTTGTGGTGGCCCACGATCGCTATTTCCTGGACAAAGTCGCCACCCGCATCTGGGACTTGGCCTTGGGCCGGCTGGAAGCGTATCGGGGCAACTACAGCCACTACGCCAGCCAGCGCGCCGAGCGAATAGAGCGCCGCCGCAAAGAGTGGACAGCGCAGCAGAAGCAAATTGCCAAGACGGAAGACTTCATCCAGCGCTACATGGCGGGGCAGCGCTCCAAGGAGGCCAAAGGACGGCTCAAGCGGCTGGAGCGTTTCAAGCGTGATGAGGCCATCGAGCGCCCGCGGGAAGTCAAGCGTATCAAACTGGGCATTACAACCGACGTCCGCAGCGGCAATATCGTGCTGCGGACAAAGGATCTGGTCGTCGGCTACGGTGAGCAAGAGGCAAGGGGCGACAACGATGGCGAGAAGTTGCACTCCGAGCCTACGTTCGGGAGTACAACTCCCTCACATCAGATGGAATATGATGGCGAGAAGTTGCACTCCGAGCCTGCGTTCGGGAGTACAACTCCCTCACATCAGATAGAACCCTCACATCGAGAGGGGGCGACTCATGTCCTGTTCCGTTCTCCGGACCTGGAGGTGCTGCGCGGGCAGCGAGTGGCACTCATCGGCCCCAACGGCTCGGGCAAGACGACTTTCCTGAAGACCATCCTGGGAGAGGTGGAGTCGCTGGCAGGTCGCGTGCGCATCGGCGCTAGCGTGGAACTCGGCTACCTGGCGCAGATGCATGCCAATCTCGACCCAGATAAGAGCGTTCTGAACACCCTTCTGGACGAGGAGAACCTGCCCATAGGCCAGGCGCGCAGCTTCCTGGGCCGCTTCCTGTTCAGCGGCGACGACGTGTTCAAGAACGTGGGCGACCTCTCGGGCGGCGAGCGGAGCCGCGTGGCACTGGCCTGTCTGACGCTGCGCGAGGCCAACTTCCTGCTGCTCGACGAGCCGACGAACCACCTCGATCTGGCGTCGCAGGAGATCCTGGAGGAAGTGCTGAAGGAGTTCCCTGGCACCATCCTGCTCGTCTCGCATGACCGCTACCTGGTGGACGCACTGGCCACCCACGTCTGGATGCTGCGAGATGGCCAACTGCACGCCTACGAGGGAGGTTACGCTGCCTATCTGAAGGCTCGCGAGCGGGAAAAGACGGCCGAAGCTGAGGGGAAGGAGGCCACAGGTGCGCCGCGAGTGCCCGACTGGCGGGAGCGGGCGCGGGCGGAACGGCGTGCCCGTCGTGCACAGGAGAAGCGGGCCGAGCAGACAGCGGAGCTAGAAAAACAGATCGAGGAACTGGAAGTGCGACTGGTAGCCTTGGAAGCAGAGCTGGCGGTTGCCAGCCAGGCCAGGGAGGTGGCGAAAGTAGAGGAACTGGGATTGGCGTACCAGCAGGCACAAGCACAGTTGCAGCAACTGCTGGACACCTGGGCGGAATTGGCGTGAGAGGAGACAGCTTATGACAACTCTAAGGTTCACCAAGGATAACTGGCCTGCACCGGAGAAATTCCAGCGGCTATTGAGGGAGGCGATGACAGAAAGCAATCCCCTTGACGATTTGCTGGAACTGGCCATAGAGTTGAGAGACTACGAACAGAAGTACAAAATGACCTCGGAGGAGTTCTCCGAGCGCTTCAAACGAGGTGAACTGGGTGACACCCTGGACTTCATCGGCTGGGCGGGAGCTTACGACCTCTTTCTCAAACGCAAGGCAAGGCTGGAGACGACTTTGATGCAAGCGGCCATTTGGCAAGCAAGCATGTTTGAGGAAACGGAAGCAGTCCCCGCATGATGCACCAGTACCTTTCCAGACTCCAGGCCACC
>CAZPMV010000062.1:0-13278 GCA_964587335.1 uncultured Anaerolineales bacterium | reverse complement strand
ATGGTGAGGCCATCTCCTCGAGAGTTGGGAATGGTCTGTTGAAAAGGCGGAGAATGGGCGCGGCCCGGGGGCAGGTGACAAGGAAGCAATCAGCAGAGGGTATGGAGACCACGCCCCCAGCGGAGCCTACGAATACAGGTCCGCCGACTGCCTAACAAGCGACCAGGGAAGAGTCCGCAAGTATGGCAAACCAGCCATAGCGATCATCGCCGCGGATGGTGTAGCCAGCCAGAGCATCTCGGGTTTCGGTGAACAGGTAGCCACGATACAGTTGGCTGTGCTCGGTGAAATGGACGATGAAGCTGATCTTATGAACGCTAATGCTGATACTGTCTACGGGGTATGGTTGGCCGTCCGCGTCCGTATAGCGAGCACTCAGGGCGAACTCGGGGTCTTCCGGGTCTCCCACCCCTTCGAGTATCAGTCTGCCTGTGCAGCCGTCGTCATTCATCAACCAGGTACCGAAGAATTCACTGATACGAACAATGAGCATCGCGTGTTCCTCCTCGACAGGATTTGCGCGACATTATACCACATAATCCGTTCTTGCGAAAGTTGACGGCTTATCGGAAATCGTGGAACGCTTCTCATAGCCTCACACTCTTCACCAGCTTGCGCTCCAGCCGGTTCAGCCGATGTTGAAGTTCGGCCAATGCCGCGCTGCGGCGAGAAGATGGCGGCCAAGCCTCCGCTCTCTGGACGGCCTGCTCTGTCCAAGAAAGGGCCAGGGGCAAGTCCACCACATGCCATTCGTGGTGCTTCGCCAACTCGACAAAGGGAATCACATGGTCAACCGACGAGAGTTCCTCGCTCCAGGTCTGCCACAGACAGGCAGCTTCTTGCCGTCTTCCTTGCCGCTTGAGCAGGAAGGAGAGACGACGCAGTGCCCGTTCCTGTACCTCGGGCGGCAGCGACGTCGCCAGCGCACCCCGGTAGGCCTCCTCGCTGGCTACAGCCCACCCTAGCTCCTCGTAGGCGCGGCCCAGACTGACTCGGTCAGTCGAGGGGAGATCATCCAAGATGCTGGAGGGGTCAGAGTACGGAACGAAGAGGCGACAGAGCCGTGCGGCCAGCGTGACCAGGGACAGGATGTCTTCCAGGTTATGATAGAAGACCCCACGGAGCTCGCGTGCATCCCCGCTGCGCAGGTACTGGCGGTAGAGCGTGGGGATGAGCCAGCCCGGCACGTCGGCCTCCTCACGGTGCACCCCCAGCGCTTCCTGTTCCACGTTGCCCAGCGTACAGGAGCCAAGACGGGCTCGCCACAGACGACGGGCGGGGAACAGCAGGTCCAGATGCGGCGCTTCCTGCAGGCGGGGGAGCTGACGGTTGAGGATGAAGCGGGTGTTCAGCAATGGCAGATCAAAGGCGCGGCCGTTGTAGCTCACCAGGCCCGTGCAGCAGTCGAGCATGCCGGACGCGGCGTGCAACAGCGCCCGTTCCTCAGCGGGCGTGCGCATGAAGAGCTGCCGCACAAAGAAGCTCTGGTTTTCAAATGTGCCGACACCGAGCAGAAAGACAAGGGTGCCTGTGCCCCCGGCCAGGCCGCTGGTCTCTGTGTCAATGAAGGCGGCCCTGCGGAAGTCCAGGCCGGCCAGTGCAGGGTCGCGAGCGCAAGCCGCGACCGCCGCTGAGGACAGCGTCAGGCATTCGCCCAGAGACAGGCCCCCGCGTTGCGTATCGAGGGGATACGTGGCTTCGGAGACGAAGCAATTGCCGTGGGGAGTCGAGACCCATTCGCCCTCCACTGCCGTCTCGATGCCATGGTCGGCGGCCAGCGGCGCGAGGCTGTCCAGCTTCGCTGTCCCCTTGTGCAGCCCCAGCCGCTGCAAACGCCGCAATCGCTCGCTCAGATCCATCGCCTTGGCGCCTCCCGCACATCATTTTACCCCAAGGGCAGGATGTCGTCAACCTTGCTTGGCTACGGCCACAGTGAGGCCATCAGCAGGTTGACGATGTTGTAGAGCGCATGCAGGGCGATGCAGGCCACCAGCCCTGAGCGCTTGCGCAACCAGCCCAGGATCAGCCCAATGACGAAGATGACCAGAGTGGCGGGGGAGAAGCCATACTGAACATGACTGATGGCGAAAAGCAAGCTGGTGAGCACAATGCCGAAACGAGGCTGCAACGCACCCCGGAACAGCGTCTCCTCGCTCAGACCGGCTGCTATGCCTACGGCCAGCGCGCCCCAGGGCGACATGAAGCCGCCGAAGAGCCGTTCGCTGATGCGGCCGATTCGTTCATAGCTGGCAGGGTCCAGCGCCTGCCAGCCTGCCGCTACCCCGAAATCGAGGGCCTGGAGGAGAATCACCAGCCCGATGACGCCCAGCCATATCCGCCACGAGGGCCAGCGCAGGCCCAGGCGGGCCGCTGTCTCATTCACACCTCGCCGCACTCCCAGCCCGACACCGATCAGTCCCATGAGCAGCAGTGCCAGCGCTTGCAACCACAGATCGAGCGATCCCAGGGATACCTCCAGCTTCTCCAGGCCTTCCAGTCCGCCGATGAAGGGAATCTGCATCAGTGTCAGTCCGACCATATAGACAGCGAAAACGAGCGCTGTGGTGTGCACGGTGGAGTCGGGGTCAATGTCCAGCCTGCGGGCCAGGAGCCGTCGCACGCCCGGCGCCAGAGGCACGAAGCCGAGCAGCCCTGTAAGGGCCAGGATGGCGGCCGCCGTTCCCCACCTTGGTTCGACGGGAAGCATCTCCAGAGGCGCCTCGCTGAGTCCGTAGGCCAGTTTCATCAGCAGCACCAGCAGCGCTGAGAACAGCACGGACAGGTTGCCGAGGATCAGGAGCGTTTGCGTGATCCAACGGTACTGGCGATTGCGCTCGGTCAGGTTGGCCACGAGGGCGACAAGCATGAAGGGGATTAGCATCACAAAGGCCATCGTCATTCCTCCCAGTGTGTCAGTGCTTGAACGATGTTGGACGGCAGATCACCGCTGCTGGCGCGGCGTAGGAAGGCCAGGATACGCTTGGTCGTGATACCTTGCTGCTGGGCGCGCTTCAGCGCTCGCTGTGTGATGCGATAGCGAAAAGCAGGGCGACTCGTTTCCCAGACGGCAAAGCGGGCCAGACGAAAGCGCTCGAAGCAAGACGAGCCATGAGGAATCTGGACGCGGAAGTCAGGCTGCACCGTCAAGCGCGGCAGTGTCCATTCCGGCGGCTCCTCCGCGGTCAGCCCCAGCAACGTTGCCCCCGTCCGAGTGAGGCGAAACTGGGGCCGGGCCGGGCTGGCCACTTGGCCCCCAGCCGCGCCCGACGAGAGACTCCCTACGTCCGTTGCCCCCAGCCAGTGGGCGGGGCCCGTCAGCACGTAGGCGATGAGTGCTCCTTCCACTTGCTCCCAGTTCTCGAACCCGGTCAAGTAACGCCCGCTAGACTCGTCCCGCACGTACCAGGAGCGGTAGTCGCCATCGGGCCGCTGGAAATCAGGATCGACGCGCTTGACAGCAGCAGCGAAATCACTCATTATGTACCAGACGCCTGGCTCGCAACGGCCCAGGCAACCGAGCAGCCTGTGCCGAGCGGCCAGTGGATCGTGATGCCAGGTGCCCTCGCAACGCAGGCCAGGCACCCGGCAGAGATCGTCCCACTCGGGGTCATCCCGCCAGGCGGCCCACAGCGTCTGTCGCTGTTGCGCAGGCGTGGCCTCCAGCCACGAGCGCACCGGCGCCGCAAACAGGTGTTGCTGGCGCTGCTCCTCTCGCAGCCAGCCCAAACGCTTCACCAGACGCAGCAGCAACGCCAGTGCATCGCTGCTCTGGTCGGAGTTGAAGGCGTCGAGCACAACTGGGCGCAGCAGTCGCTCGTTGAGGGCAACCAGCGATCGCTCTTGCCAGCGACCGCGGTGATCCACCCATGTTCCCTCCTCCTGCACAATGCTCAGCAGCGTGCAGGTGTCTTCCAGCAACGCGTCGTCGGCGAGACGGACGGAGGCAGGCTCGCCGGCCGGAGCGAGGGCGAAGCTGGGCGGTTCGGCAGCTTCCAGCGGCAGGTGCGGCAGCACATCGCTGGGCACGAAGATGAACTCCGCCACGCTCTCACCCAGGGGGGCGAAGCCACGGGCAGTGAGACCGCGGTACCAGAGTTCCTCCGCGGCACTGGCTGGATGACGCCAGGGAGTCTGCCGAGCCAGCCGGCCAGGGCCGAAGGTTCGCAACTCACCGTAGGCGCGTGCAAAGGCGGGCGCGGTGACACGTCCGCCCGCCCCGATCAGTTCCCTCAGCGCAGCCTTGGCTTCGGGGCCGCACGAGTTGACGGCGGTGGCGATGTTGGGCGGGTCCGTCAGGGCCGCGGCTAGCTGATCTGCTGCCTCCAGTTGCACATGGCTGGTCAATGATACGCCCCTCAGCTCTGCGATGGCCTGTAACAGCACGAGGGGGTAGTCCAGGAGACACTGTTGAAGTGTTTTCATGCAAGCCCCTTACTTGGCCAGAGTGAGCATGCACGCTGCTGAGCGATCCGTCGGGCGAAAGAGGGCCAATCAGCACCGTGGATGGGCGAGTAGCCGCTTGCCAAATCGGCCAAGGTGCAGTATAATCGCCCCGTCGACGTGCAAAACATGACGTGGAGTACAATACACGAACCTTGGAGACCCAATGAGTAACAACAACGCATCTACCCCTCAACGCCAGACTAACAAGATCGATGTCGTGCGGCATTTCAAACTCGTTTGGCGCTTGCTGACCGACAACCGCATTTCAACCTGGCTCAAGGCCATTATTCCACTACTGGCGATCGCTTACCTCTTGTTGCCCTGGGATTTGGTCCCCGATGTCATCCCTGTTCTGGGGCAACTGGATGATCTGGCCGTCCTTCTGCTGGGCATGCAGTTGTTCATCGAACTCTGCCCGAAAGGGATTGTGCAGGAGCACCTGCAAGGCAGCCGAACGGTCTCTGAAAGTGCAGCGTCTGATGATGAAGAGGAAGAAGTCATTGACGCCGCCTACCGTGTGATTGACGAGGAGGGAGCATGAGCGCTCAAACATACCGGCGGCCATCGGAAGTCGCCGCTCGTCTCGGTGTTTCCGTGTCCACGCTGCGCCGCTGGGCACAGCAGTTCGCCGTCTTCCTGTCGTCAACGGCCCAGCCTTCTGATGGAGACGAGCACAGGCACCGTCGCTACGCCGACGAGGACCTGGCCACGCTGATCACCGTCAAGGGGCTGCTTGCCGAAGGGTACGCCTACGACCAAGTCAGGAGGCGCTTGCAGGCGTTGCGCGTAGGCGATGCCCCAGAGGGGGAGGCCTACGCCTTGGTGACGAGCGAGGAACCGCTCCCCACAGTTGCACCGGCTGTGACGGTGCTTTCCGATACGCTGCACACCGTGGCCGATGGTCAGCAGTTGCTCCTCAACAGCCAGCAGGCCAACCGAGACCTGTTGAGCGTGGCGATCCAGGACAATTTTAACCTAAAAACCGAGAACGGCAAACTGCGGGATCGCATGCTGGATCTGGAGCGCTCGCTCTCCGAACTGAGGCGGCAGGAGGCAGCCCGTCGGGAACCGCTGGAAGCTCGCTTGCACGCGGTGGAGGACACGTTGGCTGCGCTGGTAGAGCAGTGGCAAAGCTACCCTGAGGAGCCGCGCCGCGGCTTCTGGTCTCGCCTTTGGGGCAGATGACAATCCGCCCCAGGATTCCCCAGGGCAGTTTCCATCTCCCAGCCGCCAGCTAGACTGCCGTGCCCAGCAGATCATATTCCATGGCCCCCGTGATGACCACGGGGGCCATGCGCGCCAACGGCAACTTGTCCGAGACGAGCACGAGACCATCAACTTCCGGAGCGTCGCGGTAGGAGCGTCCCACGCTGAGACCATCCCCGATCCCTTCCACCAGCACGTCCAGCCGGCGGCCTACTTGGGTCTGGTTGCGGGTCAGCGAGATGCGCTGCTGTGTTGCCATCAACCGTTCGTAGCGCTCCCGCTTCGCTTCCTCTGACACCTGATCCGGCAGCCCCGCCGCCATGGTGCCTGGCTCGGCGCTGAAGGTGAATACGCCCACTTTGTCCATCTGGATGGCCTGGACGAAGTCGAGCAGCGTTTGGAACTCCGCCTCCGTCTCTCCTGGATAGCCGACGATGAAGGTGCTGCGCAGAGCAATGTCGGGCATAGCCACACGCAGCTGCTCGATGAGCTGCAAGGTGCGCTTCACGTTCGCAGGGCGGCGCATGCGGCGCAGGGTATCCGGATGGCCGTGCTGCAATGGCAGGTCCAGGTAGTGGCAGATGCGGGGATCCGAAGCCATGACCTCAATGAGCCGCTCGCTCACGCGGGCGGGGTAGGCGTACATCAGCCGCAGCCAGCGCAGTTGGGGTATGCCAGCCAGAATCGCTTCCACAAGCAGCGGCAGGCCATCGCTCAGGCCCAGATCGCGCCCGTAGGCCGTAGTATCCTGGCCGATGAGAATGATCTCCTGCGCACCGCTAGCGGCCAGCGACTGCGCCTCGACTACCAGGGCGTCCAGCAGCCGGCTGCGCAGTGGCCCCTTGATGGCAGGAATGATGCAGAAGGCACAGGAGGCATCGCAGCCATCGCTGATCTTGAGATAGGCCCAGCCGCTGCAAGCCGACGGGCGGGGTCTCACCGCTGGTGGGCTGAGGGCCGGATCGCCCAGCCACACTATGGAATGCGCCGTCTCCTGACGACGCGAGCGGCGTTTCTGGAGTTCCGCCACCAGCGTCCCCGCCTCCATCCAACGCCGCGTGCCCAGCAGTGCGTCCACTTCCGGCACCTGGCGAAGGATGTCCTCTCCATCCCGCTGCGGGAGGCAACCGGCAGCAACGAGGAACTGATCGGGCCGTTTCTGCACTGCCAGTCGGCGCAGCTCGACCAGCGCCTCCGCGCGGGCCGCGGCCAAGAAGCCGCAGGTGTTGACGATAAGCAGGTCGGCATCGGCGGGCTCGGCCACAGCCACATGCTCCCGTGCGCGCAGCAATTCGGACATGGCCTCGCTGTCCACGACGTTCTTGGGGCAACCGAGGGTCAGGAGATAGAAGTGCATCTGCTCCTTGCCGTGGCTCTATCTGACTCAGGAAGTCAACAAAGGGGCTGAGCGGTCCAAGGGGGCCATGCTGCCCTCTCAGTCCCTTCAGCCCCTTCTGCAATTCGAGTCCTCGCTGCTGCGGGCTGGTGTCGCTATGAAGAGCGCCAGCTACTCGCTTGGTGTCGGCGTAACCTCGGGCGTCTCGGCTTCCGCAGGGACCGTCTCCTCTGCCTGCGGTGTCTCGGCTTCCGCGGGGGCTGTCTCCTCTGCCTGCGGTGTCTCGGCTTCCGCAGGGACCGTCTCCTCTGCCTCAGGAGCCTCTGGTGTGGGAGTGAACCACATCTGCAAGATGCGGCCACCCTCCAGGGTCCAAGACACCCAGACTATGTCTCCGCGTTGCCCCAGCAGTCCAAGTCGCTCGCCATTGACGGTCACCTCTAGCACGCCAGCGTCGCCGATGGTCATGCGTATCTGTGTCTGCGCTTGCCAGGCGCTGACCTCGCCAGGTTCCAGCAGCCCCTCAAATGCATGTTCGTCATCCGCGTACACATCCAACCAGCAGCGGTCAATGACGTGCACGAAGACCTCCAGCCCCTCAGCAGGCGTCGCGCGGACCGTCGGCGTGACCGTCGGGGTGGGCGTGGAGGTACGCGTAGACCGCAGGGTGGGCGTGCCAGTCCGTGTCGGCGTGATCGTGGGAGTATCTGTAGGCGTGGCCGTGAGGCGGATGACACGAGGAGCCGACGGGACGGTGGGGGTGGACATGGCAGCGGGTTGCAGCACCCCCAGGTTCACCAGCAGTTGGGGGTTGTTCCAGTAGGCCCACGAGCCAAATCCCACCGCGGCCAGGGCGAGGACGAGCAGCAAGCCGCCCACTATCCGCAGCCAGGGCACGCGCCTTGGCTCGAAGAGCGATTCCTCCAGGAGCGTGTACTCCGCGGGCGGCTCTTCAGCTAGCCTAGGTGGCGGTGGCGGCGGCGGTTCCTTCTCCTTTGGTTCTTCCACCGGTTCTTCCGCCGGTTCTTCCACCGGTTCTTCGGCTTCAGCCGGTGGCACGGCCGCTTCGGGCGGAGGCGTGGGCTCGCCGCGGTGCAGCCGGGCCAGCGCGTCTTGGGGGTCAAGACCTAGGAAGCGCGCGTAGTTGCGCAGGAAGCCTCGCCCGACCACTTCGTTGGGCAGCTCGTTCCACCGCCCGGCTTCCAGCGCACCCAGGAACTTCTGGCGGATGCGGATCGCTTCTTCTACCTGGGCCAGGGAGTGCCCTTGAACCTCACGAGCTTGACGCAGCCACTCGCCGAGGCCGTGCCGCCTCATCTCGTTTGCCTGTGTATGGTCCATAGCCCTAAATATACCCCCAGTAGGCCGAAATGTCAAACTCACCTCGCGTTGCAGCACGGAGAAGGCCTGTAGCGCGCCACGGAATGGAGTGGCGCGGCGCAAAACCGCACTCCGCTCCGCTTCGTGCGTGACTACGAACCTCGCAACTACGAACCTGATGTGACATCCCGCGTTGCAGCACGGAGAAGGCTCGTAGTGCGCCACGGAGCGAAGCAGAGTGGCGCAAAACCGCACTCCGCTCCGCTTCGTGCGTAACTACAAACATCCTGTAGGGGGGACGGAGCATCATCCGGAGGGCTTGCGTCCCCAACGAGGCGGTAACGCGGGGCGAAACTCCCTCCCGTAAACCACATCGTCGGCCCAGACGAGCAGGCGGCGCACTGCCGGCACGCGCACGGCGATCTCGCTCACTACACGGTGCGCCACCGTCGGCGGTTTGCTCCAGGGGCACACGGTCTGGCAAATAGCACAGGCGGAGCCCAGATGTCCCCAGTAGAGCAAGCACTTCACCTCGTCGATCTTCCACTTGCGCACGCCGCGCACCACTACCTTGTCGCCCCGGGGGATGGCCTGCGGCGGGCAGGTCGTGGCGCACTTGAGGCACTTGCGGCAAAAGTCCTGGATGCCCAGGTCTACCGGCTTGTCCAGAGCCAGAGGCATGTCAGTGGTCACGCAAACCAATCGCAGGTTAGTCCCCAGCCGCTTGTTGATAAGGTAGCCGCAGCGTCCCAATTCGCCCAACCCAGCATCTACCGCCACGGCCACCACCAGGACGTCGTAGTGGCGCAAGTGATGCGCCCGCGCTGACCAGCCCAGCGCCCGTATGTAGGCGGCCAGTTGCGTCGCCGCCAGCGCGCTGTTAGCGTAGACCCGTCCCACCTCGAAGTCAGAGAAGGGCGTGCCGCCCGTGCGCAGCAGCGCCCGATCCTGGGCAAAGGCCATACTGATGGCCGTGGTGTGTGGCAGTTCAATGGGGTCGCCCCAGCGCAGGCCACCGTGTCCTTCGGGCACGCCGTCGAAGTGTGGGGGATTGCAGGCGTAGCGGTCGAAGAACGGCGGCGTGCCGCGGTGGGAATAGACCCAGGCAGGGTTCAGCGGGCCGATACGCACCTCATGCGCACCCAGATGCCGCGCCATTGCCTTCACGCGTCGTGCAGCAAGGCCGGGTGCCACCTGCACACGGCGCTGGGCCACCGGCCCGTCTACGATGTCGGGCAGCGCCAGCGAAGCTGCGGGGCCAAAGCTGCCCCGATACAGGGCGGCGTTCAACTGGTCTCCGCTCTCCCCCGGATCGTCAACTTGCTCGATGAACCGGGCCAGGCGGCGATCAATCTCCGTGTGTTCCGGGCGCATGGCGTGGTAGGCCCTCTCCAGCGAGCTACCAGGCGCCAACCGCTCACGGGCGAAGAGCGAGTCTCGTTCGTCGAAGCGTGCAAGCGGGCCGATGATGTCGTAGGTGGGCTTCTCCACCTCGTGGCTCATGGCCTCTTTGCATGCTGCTGCAGGGCTGGCTTCTCGTCTCGGCGACGGCCAGTGAGCCAACTGTAGACTCCCTGCCCGACGCACAGGACGGTCAACACAGCCCAGGCAGCGATCTCCCACCAGCGGCGCCCACTCAACGCCAGTCCCAGGCTGAAGAGAGCCAATCCAGCAGAAAAGGGAACGACGAAAAGGGGCATGTTGATCACCTGGCGCAGCCGGACGCGGTTCTGCTGCGCCCACCATCGGGCATAGCTCCAGGCGGCCAGGCTGACAGCCAGCCCCACTATCCAAAGTGCATTGCGAAACAGTCCCCACCAACTAATCATGACGTGTACTCCCAATACCGAGTGTGTTCGGGAAGAGCGTTTGCTCCACCCCGTGCCGCCTGGCCATCTCCCGAGTGATGCCGTTGGTGCGGCAGATCTCCGCGTACAGATGACCGCTGGGGCGGGTGCGGCGTGCCTGCGTCTCGGGATCCAGTTCAATGAGCCCAAACCGCAGCCCCCACCCTTCAGCCCACTCGAAGTTGTCCACCAGCGTCCAGTGGTAATACCCTTGGATGGGCAGCCCCTCCTCGATAGCCCGGTGCACTTGCGCCAGGTGGCTGAGCAGGAAGCGGGGGCGCTGGTCGTCGTCGGCGTCGGGCAGGCCGTTTTCGGTGACGATAATGGGCTTGCCCAGCGCGGCCACCTTGTGCAGCGCCACGTAGAGTCCCTCTGGGTGAATCTCGCTGTAGGGGCCGAGTTGGCCCGCATCGCTCAGTTCTGCGCCGGGTTGGAAGAAGTCGCGCCCGAACGCCTCACTCATCCGCTGGATGTCGAAGGCCACCAGGCCGCGGGTGTAGTAGTTCAGGCCAACAAAGTCGAGGGAATCGATCAGCGGGCCGTGGCGGGAGAGTCCCCATCCGAGCGGAAAGCGCAGGCGGCCATCTTGGGCTGCCAACAGGGTGATGTCGTTGAACAAACGGTCTTGCAGTCCGGCGACCAGCCGATCCAGCGGCGAAGCGGGGTTGGCAGGCTCGAAGCCGCGCACGGATTTGACCAGGCCAACGCGAGCACGGCTTTGCAGGCGGTGGATGGCGCGATATGCCGCGGCGTGGCCCAGCAGCACATTGGTCAATACCCTGAAAGCGGTCACAGGGTTACGCTTCCCGGGCGGAAATCGCCCTCGCAGGTAACTCAGCAAGGCATAGATGGCTGGTTCGTTGATGGTACACCACAGGCTGACCAGGTCTCCCAGCGCTTCCACGACCCGCTCCGCGTAGCGTTCGAAGTAGCGTACCACCTGCCTGTTCTCCCACTCGCCCAGATCGCCAAGCCACAGGGGGTTGGTGAAGTGGTGCAGTGTGACCATGGGCTCCAGCCCCCGCTCATGCAGACCGCTCAACATCTGGCGGTAACGGACCAGCGCCGCGTCGTCGAACAGACCTTCCTGCGGCTCGATGCGGCTCCATTCCAGCGACAGCCGGTGCGAGTTCTGGCCCAGCGCGGCGGCGCGGTCGAAGTCGGCTTCGGCGTTGCGCCACCAGTCGCAGGCCAGATTCGACTTGTCCCCGTGCCAGATGCGGCCTGGCTGCTGCTCCCAGGCCCACCATTGGTTGTTGGTGTTGTCTCCCTCCACCTGATGCGAACTGGTGGCCGTGCCCCACAGGAAGCCAGCGGGGAAAGCAAGGACGTCACGGGAAGTTGTAGGCAATGAATGATCGGGCATAGTCACATTATCGCACAACCGGGGCACTTTTGTCAACCCCAGGTGCAACGCACCTGAGAGGTGCGTTGCACCTTACTGCTCCCTTGCTATGTTGACCGTTTTGCGGTATAATCATTGCAGATGTCTGAGGGAGCACGCCTGGGTGAGGTAGATCGGCGGGCGCTGCGCAAGGCGCTGGCGGTGTTGAAAGATGGCGGCGTCCTGGCCATGGCACCCGAAGGCACTCGCAGCGACACCGGCGCGTTGCAGCAAGGCAAGGAAGGCACAGCGTACCTGGCCGCCCGTACCGGCGCGCCGCTGCTACCTGTGGTGGCCTACGGGCAGGAGAAGATGTTCAGCACCCTGCTCCGTGGCCGCCGCGCTGAAGTGCATGTCATCTACGGCCCGCCCTTTGCCCTTCCGAGCACACCCGGACGGGTCAGCAAGAGGCAATTGCAGGAGTTCACAGAGCAGATCATGCTCGGCCTGGCAGGCATGCTGCCGCTCGCCTGTCGCGGCGTGTACAGCATTGGTGGATTGGCAGACCGGTAGACTGGGAACAGGCCAGTCTACCACTCACCGGTCTACCAGTATGCCTGCCCTGGCCCGTTCGGGTTGGACAACAGTGTCGTAGATGGCTTCCGTTCGTTCATCATGCAGAGCCCTCATTCGAGGGAGGAGGCAAACCATGCGAAAGGTAACAGTTCTCGGCGTTTTCTTTGTCATGCTTGTAAGCCTGCTGATGAGTGGAGAAGGAGGGTATGCCGCCAACACAGGCGCCACTCCGCACGCAGGCCTGGAAGGGAGGGCTCTACTACCGACACCACGCACGGCCGAGGCGCTGGGTACCACCATCGCCCCCACTCTCGATGGCGACCTCAGCGAGTGGTCTGCCGTCCCGGAGACCATTCTCTCTCAGGCAACGGCCCGCTGGGTGAACCCTGTCGGGACAGTCCCTGCTTGGGAAGACGCCAGTCTGGTTTTGCAGGCAATGTGGGACAGCGACCATCTCTACTTCGGCCTGCACGCCAACGATGACGTGCTGATGCGCGATAGCGGTGACAACTACTGGCGAGACGACATGATCGTCATTTGGGTAGACGGCGATGGAGATGGTGAGCAGCTCGGGCTGTATGACCATCAATACGCGATCCTGACCGATGGCCTCGTGAAAGACTGGAACCAGCCAACAGACCTGCAGGTGGTGACGCAGACAGTGACCGGGGGTTGGGATGTTGAGGTGGCCGTGCCAGCCGCGCACTTCCCTGCGGACACCCTGGTCGAGGGCAATCAGATTCGCTTCACCTTCGCCTACTCCGATGACGATGATGGCGGAACCTGGGACAGTTGGATGGAGTGGGAGGGGTATGGTGATAACAACTCTACCGCTGTCGACTACGGCTATCTGCTGCTGGGAGAGCTGTCCCCGACGCCCACGCCTACGGTCACACCCACAGCGACGGATACTCCCACGCCGACTGCTACGCCCAGTCCCACACCAACCGATACTCCCACGCCGACACACACGCCAACGGCCACGCCCAGCCCCACACCAACCAACACTGCCACGCCTACGCACACACCAACAGCAACGCCTACCTCTACGCCGGCTGGTGAGCCTGACCTATCGGCCTCCACCAAGAGCGCTGCACCCGAAACGGTAGACTACTTCCAAGAGGTCACGTTCACGATCATCCTGCGCAACAGCGGCGCCGGCAACGCACATGTCAGCCTGAGCGACGTGCCTCCGTTGCCCTACAAGGCGGGCAGTGCCCTGGGCG
>CAZPMV010000061.1:0-13462 GCA_964587335.1 uncultured Anaerolineales bacterium | reverse complement strand
CCGGAGGCATCCCCCATGGTGATGGCCACGATGGGCCGGTCGTTTGTCTGTGGCACAATGTCTCTCTCCAGAGATACTCCCTGCTCGCGGTGGTTTCCTCACCACCGAGCTGCAGCCGCTGACTGCCGGTCAGGAGACCGGCAGAGAACCAGGCCGGTCTGAACATCCCAACATCTTCTACACACCGATGGCCATATTGTAACACATCTGCCCCAGGCCTGCAAGGTAGTTTGCTATTCTCGCCAACAACCGCGACGGGAAGTGCGCAGCGCAAAACCGGTAGCGCCTCTGTGGAAATCCTGCGGAAAACCTGCGGAGAACACGTGGGGACTGGCGTCACCGTAGGGGAATCTCAGGGGAGGCTTTGGGGAGAGAGTTCCAGCATGGTTGCGCACCCCCTGTGGCCTGCAAATATCTCCCAGCCATCCCACCCGCAACATGTTGTAGACTCATGCTCAAGCCACACAACCAATAGACCCAAAGGTCATTCTCTGAGGCATTTCCCCTCTCCCTGTCTTTCCACAGCGTCTCCCCAGCGGGCTGAGCGCGCCTGAAGTTACCAGAGCCCAACATCTAGCGTTGGTCTTTCCCTGACCGCCCACATCTCGTGTGCCGCCTTCCAGACCCCCTGTCCCCACTTTTTTCTCTCCCCATTCTCCTGACGCCTACGACGACTACTAAATATAATGATTCAAGAAAGAGAAAGATACAGGAAGAGAATGGCAATCACAAAGTATGTCGATGCGTAGATCGTGATAGCTTGTGTGAGCTTGCAGGCAACAGTTGCCTTTTTGAGCATTTCAGAGTATACTATAGGGTGGAAAGGATAGTGGGAAGCTCCCCTCGCGTCTTCGTGGCCTTTCTGGGGGGCGTCCGTTCAGAACCTCAACAGGTTGCGTAAAGCCGGTCAGATTGCAGAAACCGCCTACGTGCACTAGCGATGTTCACAGTCCAGTCAGCGTGGTGAAGGGAGTGAGGCCGAGATCAATTTGCCATGCGCTGGTTAGCGTTGGAAATGGGGGGATATCATGGACTTCTCAGTTGGTGACAAGGTGCTGTATGCCAGTCGGGGGGCTGGCACGATCACTGCTTTGGAACATCAGGAGTTGGTGGATGGATTTGAGGATTACTATGTCATCGAAATGCGGAGTCAGCGATTGACCTTGCGTATTCCCGTGCGCATGATGGGGGAGTTAGGCGTGCGGCAGGTCATGCGCCAAGATGAGCTTTCTATCGTGTGGGAGACGTTGAGGGCCACACCACAATCTTTGCCAGATGATTTCAAGGAGCGTCAGGAACAGATCAAGCAGAGAGTGCGCACTGGTCGCCCGTTGGCCATCGTCGAAGCGGTGCGGGATCTATCCTGGCGCGAGCTGCAAGCCTATCTGACCAAAGCGGACTCGAGACTGCTGGCTCAGAGTCGGGAACTCCTGGCGGACGAGTTGGCTCTGGTACTAGACAAGGAGAACGCTGAAGCCGAGCAGATGCTCGACGAAGCGCTTGCAGTCCACGCCGCGGACGAGTCTGGTGATGAATGAGTTGATCGGCAGAGTAGTGACTGAAGATGTGCTTGGATCTCGCCCTGGGAGCCGAAGGTTGCTTCGAGCATGGCGGTTTGACAAATCTTGGGTTTTAGGTATAATCTGAAAGTCGAAACGTTTTGGAAGGAACTGCCTCAGGGCTTTTGCTTGACCAAAGCGCAGTGGCGGGATTGAAGAAAAGGAGGTGATGCACTCGCTCATACATAGCCTACATCGTCGGAAGCCGACGTCGCTCCAACGTTGAGCGTCGCCGGGATATTGAAACAATGGTTGTCTCAATGCTTCAAGGAGGAAGAAAGTGAAAAGGTTCGCAGTGTTGCTTATGGTACTTACATTGGTGGCCACCCTCTTGGCCGCCTGCCCGGCCCCCACGCCGCAGATCATCGAGGTGGTCAAGGAGGTGCCGGTCGAGAAGACGGTCATCGAGACCGTCGTGGTCGTGGAGGAGAAGATCGTCGAGGTGCCGGTCGCTCCGAAGGTGCTCGTCTTCGAGTCCAGGCTGTTCAGCCCACCCCGCGAGCAGGAGTTCTTCATCAACGAGGTCATCGTGCCGTTTGAGGAAGAGCATGGGGTGAAGGTCTACTTCCAGATCCTCGCCGACAACGACCAGTTCGAGAGAGCAGAGGTTCAGCAGTCCACCAATCACGTCAGCACCGACATCATCTGCGCCCACAACGGCAAGATGCCTGACTGGCTTGATGCAGGATGGGTGGAAGACCTGACGCCGCTGGTTGAGTCATGGACCGACAGGCACTTCAGCCCAACCTTCAATTCCGACACCAACCGGGATGGGAAGCAGTACTTCCTGCCAGTGGGTGCTGATGTCTACTTGCTGCTGGCCAACAACAAGGCGCTTCCCTATCTGCCCGCCGGCACTGACATTGATGCCATAACCTGGGAGGAGTATGCCCAGTGGGCCGTCAACATCGCCGAGGGCGAAGGGGAAGGCAAGGTCTGCATCACCGGTATTCCCTCGAAGTCCTGGGTCTACATGTTCGGCGGAACGGCGCTGTCCTACGGCGCTGGCTTCCCGGACATCAACTCGGCCGGGGCCATGGATGCCTGGAAGATCTGGGAGAAGATCGGCAAGGCTGGTGGCTTCGTCCCGACGGTGATGAACATCGATAGCTGCGTGGATCCGATGATGCGCGAAGAGTCGTGGCTGACGGTGTTCCACAATGCTCGCGCCGGCCAGGTCTTTGCCTCTAACGAGACACAGTTCACCTTGGCGCCGGCCCCGGTCGGATCGGAGGGCATCGGCACCATCGCCGGCGTCAGCGGCTACGCCATCGTGAAAGGCGCGCCAAACTACGACCTGGCAGTGGACTTCCTTGAATACCTGACCCGCCCCGAGATCCAGGTGAAGATAGCCAAAGGCACCGGTGGCTTCATCCCGCCAGTGCAAGAAGCTCTCGACTACATGGGCGACGAGGCTATTGACGAGGTCATCGCCAAGGCTGTTCTGGTGCTGGAGAACGGCATCGCCTCCGGCGTGCCCGGCTATCTGTACCAGGACTGGGGAGCCGTCAAGGCGTGCTTTGACGATGTGTTCGAGGACACGATCTTGCCTGGCAATGACGTAGATCAGGCACGGCTTGATGCTGCACAGGCATGTGTGGATGGCCTTCTGAAGTAGCTCACTGATGCGTATGTAGCTACCTTGGATTTGAAAGAGCCGGGGAATCGATTCCATTCCCCGGCTCTGTTTTCTAAATGGCGCCAAGGTCCTATCCGAGAATCACAAATCCGACACCTTGGTGCGACCAGGAGGCTGGCGAGCCAGGAGAGTCGTCGCCTCTTCAGGGGTTTCGGATAGCTGCCAAGAAGGGTGGATGGGTATGACAGCAATAGCGCGTTGGAATGGCAAGACCTGGAAGAAGATTTCAAAAGGGGCTGCTCCCTATCTGTTGGTCCTTCCCGTCGTCCTCTATTATGCCGCCTTTTGGCTGCGACCGGTCATCACCTCGGTCATCGCCAGCTTCACCGGTGCTGCGGGCCAGTTTACGCTGGAGAACTTTGCCCTCGTCTTTCACGAGGAGCATTTCATAGCTGCCGTCAAGAACACGACGATTATTGTGATTTTCTCCGTTACTCTTGAGTTCTTCGGCGCTTTGTTTCTCGCCCTGTTGATCGACAGGAAATTCAGAGGCTCAGACCTTTTCCTCTTCCTGGCCATGATTCCTATGGCTCTTCCTGCCGCTGCAGCGGGAGCTATGTGGACGACGGGGCTCACTGCCCATGGGTGGATGAATAGCCTGTTGGGCTACCTGGGGATTCTGGCGGAAGGCGAGAAGATATACTGGCTGGTGGGCTCTGATGCCAAGCTCCTGACAACGCTGATTGTCATTGATGCCTGGCAGGTGATCCCCTCGGTTATGATCATCTTGCTGGCGGGACTGCAAAACATACAAGAAGAAGTGAAAGAGGCCGGGTATGTCTTCGGCGGGGACTATTTTCACGTCCTGAGGAAAATCACGCTCCCGCTGCTCAAGCCGACCATTACGACTGCAATAATACTGAGGCTGATCTCAGCGATCCAGATTTGGCTTATCATAGTGTTCCTGTTCGGATTCTCCAGGCTGCCGGTCTTGCTTGAAAGGGTTGTCTACTACACCAAGGAGGTAAGAGGACTGTACGTCGCCGGTCAGATGGCTGCTGGCTATACACTCGTGGTTGCCGCGGTCGTGTCTCTGGCAGCTCTGGTCTATCTGCAGGTGTCGGGAGCATTCAAGCGAGAGGAGGAGCAACTCACATGAAGAAGACGAAAAAGAAGCCGGTGAACATCGCCAAGGCTGCAAAAACGACGATCTTCTACATCTTTGTCGTCGGAGTCATGGTTGCCCTATTGCTGCCGATCTACTTCATAATCTCGCTGTCCTTCCTATCCACGAGAGAGGCGTATACGTATCCCCTGCCGTTAGTCCCCGCGCTCAAAACGCAGTTTAAGCTGGAACAGGGGAAGCGGGGTTACCTGCTGAGCGTCTACGATAGGGTAGAAGGCGACTACGAGAGCGTCCTGGATACCGCCGAGCCGGAGAAGATGCAGGTCTACTTGAAATCCCAGTTGGCCACTCCGATGACCATGGAAGACATCGAACAGCAAATCGCCAGGCTGGAGACGGAGGACGTGATTTATTTCACCCGCAGGAGAAACCTGCTGGGCAACTACCAGACCTTCTTCGGGGTGGCCGGCTTCAAGGCGGTTCCCGCCCTGATCAGAAGTCTACAGATCTGCGCCATGACCATAATCATCTCTCTATCTATTGGAGGAATGGCGGGTTATGCTTTTGCCAGGTATGCCTTCAAGGGAAAGGATCTGCTGAAGTTCAGCACTCTGTTTGTGAGGATGTTCCCGGGCGTGGCCATCGCCATACCCATGATCAAGATCCTCGTTGGCCTGAATTTCTATGACAAACCCATCGGCCTGTCTTTGGTATACTCCATTGGTAACATCGCCCTCACTGTTTGGATCACGGCGAGCATCTTCATGGGCATCCCTGAATCGCTGGAAGAAGCGGCGCAGGTTTTCGGGGGCAGCAAAGCCCGAGCGTTTTTGCGCATTACCCTGCCACTGGCTCTACCTGGGCTGGCAGCCGCTGCTATGTATTCCTTCCTGGGGGCCTGGAATGAAACGGTGTCGGCGATCATTCTGACGCAGTTTAACCCCACCTTTTCCGTTATAGTGTATCAAACGGTCCTGGGCGCTGTTGGACAGGTGAATCTGGCTGCGGCAGGCGGTATGGCCATGGCCATACCGGCGGTCATCTTTACCTTCTTCATCCGCAGATACATCCGCCAAATGTGGGGCGGGGTCACCATATAGCAAGGGGGAAAAGTATGGCAACGCTAACCTTGAATAATGTCACCAAACGGTTCGGCAAGAAGGTCGTGGCGGTCAAGGACTTTAGCCTCGAAGTGCCCGACAGGGAATTCCTCGTGCTTCTGGGGCCGTCGGGCTGCGGGAAAACAACAACCCTGAGAATGGTTGCTGGCCTGGAAGAAGTAACCGAGGGAACCATTCTGATTGACGAGGTTGATGTGACCGACTTGCCACCCAGAAGAAGAGACGTAAGCATGGTTTTCCAGAACTATGCGATTTGGCCCCACATGACGGTGTATGAGAACATCGCCTATGCCCTGAAGCTCAAGCGGATGGACAAGAAGACGATGGACAAGACGGTCAAGGAAGCGGCAGAGATGACCGGAATCGCCGAGCTTCTTGAGCGCTATCCGGCTCAGCTGTCGGGAGGCCAGCAACAACGGGTGGCGGTGGCCAGGGCCATTGCCGTGAAGCCCAAACTCTTCCTGCTGGACGAGCCCCTGTCGAACTTGGATGCCAAGCTGAGAGTGGCTACGCGCACGGAGCTCAAGGCCATACATGACAAGACCGAGGCCACGACCATATTTGTCACCCACGACCAGTCCGAAGCCATGAGCCTGGCGGACCGCATTGTGATCATGAAAGACGGGGAGATCGTGCAGATCGGTTCGCCTGACGACGTCTATCACCGCAGCGTAAACCTGTTTGTGGCCGATTTCATCGGCACGCCTCCCACGAATCTCATGGACGTTGATCTGAAAGTCGAAAACGGTGACTGCCGATTGGTCAATCCCGATTTTGATCTGAACCTGAGCGCCGAGAATGCGGCCAATCTGAAGGATCATGACAAGAAGACCCTGGTTCTGGGCGTGAGGCCAGAGAGCATTGTTCTCGTGCCTGAAGAGGACGGTGTTCTGGCGGCGCAATGTCTTGTCTCCGAGCCGCAAGGCTCTCATCAGATTGTAGCCATTGAGCTTGGAGACAGGATGGTCAAGATCATCGCTCCCTCGGATCCCCGGATTGAGGCGGGCGAAACGGTTCACTTGACATTCAAGCAGGAGGCGTTGGCCTTCTTCGACAAAGAAACGGGTTTGAGAATCTAGTACCTTGCTGATGACATTGTTGCACACTCGACAAGAAAACTGACCACGAAGACACAAAGACAGAAGCCCCTTTTTGATCTTCCTCCTCTTTGTGCTTGGTGTTCTGGTGGTAAGGGAATCTCAACTTGAACTGGATGTGAGCAAGAGATGACATGCTTCACGACATCCGCTGGACCTCTCGCAAGATCAACCAACGGTTGAGATTGATCCAACCGCTGGCCTACCGGCGTCGCCACCCGCTGCCACCGTTCAGGTACTTGAAACTGGACAGCCCGCTGGCGGCCCCGCCGGTTTTCCCCGAAGCAGACGCTGCAGACTGGCAACTGATCCCCTGGGGCGCCTATTGGTGTGAATTCAACGCCGATTTTCTTCTCCGTACCTCGTTTCAAATCCCCTCTGACTGGAACAGTGATACCTCCACTGCCCTGCATCTCTCCATTGGGGAGGCGGGTGATTTCAGCCATCCCGAAGCCCTGATCTACATTGATGGTGTGCCCGATGGTGTGCCCTATGCTGCCTGCGACCGGCATCATCAAGAGATACTGCTGCCGCAGCGTCTTTTCGATGGTGCGCCGCATCTGTTGGCGCTCCATGGTTGGGCGGGCAGCCTGCGCAACGATAGGGACGCCCGGCTGCTGATGCGTGAGTGCGCCCTGGTGCAAATCGATCAACCCACTCGCGACTTCATTGCCCTGGCGAGAGCGGCACTGGGCGTTGCCGACCATCTTGACGAGAACGAGCCTGCGCGCGCACACCTGTATGGCGCCCTGGATGAGGCGTTCAAGGTTCTGGATACGCGAGATCCCCTGGGTGAGCCCTTCTACGCCAGCGTGCCCCCTGCCCACGAAGTGTTGCGGGAGGGCATTGCCCGAGCGGGCGCTCCGTTGGATGTGAACATCACTGCTGCCGGCCACGCACACATAGATGTCGCCTGGCTGTGGACGCTCGGTCAGACCCGGCGCAAATGCGGGAGAACTTTCTACAACGTCATACGCTTGATGGAGCAGTTCCCCGAATTCCGCTTCAGCCAGAGCCAGCCCCAGTTGTATGACTTCGTGTGGCAGGACTATCCCCAGTTGTTTGAGATGATCAAGCAGCGCGTGCGAGATGGTCGTTGGGAGCCTCTGGGCGGCATGTGGGTGGAGGCGGACTGCAATATCACAGGCGGCGAGTCGCTGGTGCGGCAGTTTCTTCTTGGGCGCACTTTCTTTCGGGAACACTTTGGGGCTGACGCCGATGCTCCCGTCCTCTGGCTTCCCGATGTGTTTGGCTATGCCTGGAATCTTCCCCAGTTGATCAAAGAGGCGGGCTTGGAGTACTTCTTCACCATCAAACTGGGCTGGAATCAGTACAATCGCTTGCCGTACGATTCCTTCTGGTGGCAGGGACTGGATGGCACGCGTGTGCTCACCCACTTCAGCCCCACGCCTCCGCGTGCGAGCGTTCACGCCAGCACCTACAATGCCAATGCTTCTCCCGAACAGACGTTGGGCACCTGGAACAACTTCCAGCAGAAGGACTGCGGCGGACCTGGCGTCACGCCTCCTCTCTTCATGTCCTTTGGCTATGGTGACGGCGGCGGTGGTCCCACGAGGGAGATGCTGGAGAACATTCGCGAGATGGGGGATTTTCCTGCCACGCCGCACATCCGCTGCGGCACGGTGAGAGAGTTCTTCCGCCAACTGGAGGCGCAGGTCGGAGATCGCCTGCCGACGTGGAATGGTGAGCTGTATTTGGAGAATCACCGAGGGACATACACGACCCAAAGCCGTAACAAGAGGGCCAATCGCAAGAGCGAGTTCCTCCTGCACGATGCGGAGTATCTGGCCGCTTTGGCCTCTGTGATCGTACCGGACTATAAGTACCCCCATGCCGATCTGCGCCACGCCTGGGAGTTGGTTTGCCTCAACCAGTTCCACGATATCATTCCCGGCAGCAGCATAGGCCCCGTTTATGCTGAATCGCAGCAGCAGTACGCTGAGGTGCGAGAGATCGGTGAGATAGTTCGGGATGGCGCCCTGTCGGCGATTGCTGAAAAGGTGGACGGCGACGTTCTGGTGGTGAACCCGACTTCGTTTAGGCGCAGCGATCCGGCCCTTTGGCCTGATCCGGGAGTGGGAGGCCAGGCGTTGCAGCTCTTGGACGGCACGCCCGTCGCAGTTCAGTCTGTGGAGGGCGGAGTGCTATTAGATATTGGATACTGGCCCTCTTACAGCATTACACCGCTGTCTACCACCTCAGTACCCAATATCCAATACCCAACATCCACTCTCGTTGCCACCCCGACCCTGCTGGAAAACGACTATCTGCGAGTGGAGCTAGACGCCGCCGGCGACATTGTCCGTGTGTATGACAAGATGAATGGCCGTGAAGTGCTGCCCGCCGGTGCGGTGGCCAACCAGTTCCAGGCTTTTGAGGACCGACCGCTCAGCCCCGATGCCTGGGACATTGACATCTTCTACGACGATAAGATGTGGCTGGCTGACCCGGCCGACTCAGTGCGCGTGGTCGAGAGCGGCCCGCTGCGTGCCACGCTCGAAGTGCAGCGGCGCATTCTGAACAGCGAATACATGCAGCGCGTCTCCCTGTCTCACAACAGCCCACGTCTGGACTTCGATACGACCATTCAATGGAGTGAGCGGCACATCCTGCTCAAAGTGGCCTTCCCTGCGGATGTGCTCGCGCCGCAAGCAACCTATGAGGTACAGTGGGGCAACGTCCAGCGGCCGACGCATCGCAACACCAGTTGGGATTGGGCGCGCTTCGAGACTTGCGCCCAGAAGTGGGTGGATCTGAGCGAGGGTGGCTACGGCGTCAGCCTGCTCAACGACTGCAAGTACGGCCACGACATCCGTGACAACGTGATCCGGCTCACACTACTGCGCAGCCCGACCAACCCCGATCCACAGGCCGACGTGGGCGAGCACCGCTTTGCCTACAGCCTGTTTTCGCATAGTGGGAGATGGAACGAGCAAACCGTGGCCGGGGCCTACGGTCTGAACGACCCGCTGATCGTATGGACGAAGGACAAAGGACGGAAGACGAACGACGCTGCCGCCGTCATTAGTCGTCCGTCCTTCATCAGCGTAGACTTGCCCAACGTAGTCATCGAAACCATCAAGCAGGCTGAGGACGGAGGGGGCCTGATCGTGCGTTTGTACGAGAGCCAGCGGAAACGAGGCGAGTGCACGTTGACCACCGCTTTCCCACTGGCGGCAGCTTGGCGCACCAGTCTGCTTGAGGAGAATCTGGAGCGCCTGGACGTGGGCGAACGCTGTGTGCGGTTCTTCATCAAGCCGTATCAGATCGTGACTTTGCGGTTGCTGTCAGAACGGCAGTAGATCTCATCTCATCTCATCGGGGGCAAGCACTGTGGTCAACTCGGAGCATACTGATTCTCGGTTTGCCGTTTATCTGATCCCACCTTACACAATCGCCCGCGATGTGGCCGAGATTCACTGGCTGCTGCGCAAACAGTTCGGCTTCATCGCCGCCGAGCAGTTCCAGGTGCATGCGACGCTCAAGGGGTTCTTCAAGAAGATCGCCAGTCCATTGGATCCGCTCGTTGAACGGCTGGATGCTGTGTTCGCTGTGCAACATCCTTTCCCTGTGCATTTCAGCGGGTTTCGTATTGACCAGGGCGGCATAGGATTAGACATCTCTCGGTTCTGTGACGAACCCAATCCCGAGATGATGTCGCTGCGGGAGAGAGTGGTGACGGCGGTGCGCCCCTTCATCGCTCCGGATTGCGATTTTGTCGAGAAGGACTTGGGCGAGCCTTTTGAGGCGCACATCACACTGGCCTTCCGCGACATCCCGTCATCTATGCATGACGATGTCTTGGCCTATCTGCGGGAAGCACCGTTGCCTACCGAACCTTTCGCTGCTGACACATTCCATTTCCTGGAGTTCCTCTGCCAGGACTGGGCGGGAGATTGGGAGCAGACGCTCTCCTGGCGGCTGCTCAAGGTGTGGCGGGTGTAGGAGAGAGAACATGAAGACTATAGGCATTTTCCACTACCAAGTCGGCAGGACGGATGGAGTCTCGCTGGAGATCGACAAGTGGAAGCGCGTATTGGAAGAGATGGGCCATACGGTGCATCTCTGCGCGGGTGACCTGGGCACAGTTGAGGGCACTCTGATCGAGGAGATGTACCACCACCGCCCCGATGCCGAGCGGCTCTACTACAACACGTTCTGCGAGTTGCGGGATTACGCCGACGATGCAGCCTACAGTGCAGACCTGTTGCGCCTTGCCGACATCATTGAGCGCAAAGTGCGAGACTTCGTGGAGGAGAAGGGGATTGACTTCCTCATCCCGCAGAATGTCTGGTCGGTGGCAGCCAATCCACCGGTCAGCATCGCCCTGGAGAGGGTGATGCGTGACCTGCAATTGCCGGCCCTGGCCCACAACCACGATTTCTACTGGGAGCGCACGGGCGGTGTGGCCCTCACTTGCGCCACAGCCATTGAACTGGCGGACAAGTACCTGCCGCCACGCGATCCGTTGGCCCACCATGTGGTCATCAACAGCCTGGCGCAGAGGGAACTGTACGAGCGCAAGGGGATCACGTCCAGCGTGGTGCCCAACGTCTTCGACTTCGATGCGCCCCCCTGGCAGGCTGACGAGTACAACCGGCATTTCCGCTCGCGCATCGGGTTGACGGACAACGACGTTCTCATACTGCAGGCCACCCGCATCGTCGAGCGCAAAGGGATTGAACTGGCCGTGGATTTCGTCAAGGCGCTGGATAGCCCCAAGCGCCGAGCAGTGCTCAAATCGCGTGGCCTGTACCACGGGCGTACGTTCGATGATGATAGTCGCATCGTGCTGGTGCTGGCGGGCTACGCACGGGATGACGTGACGGGGGGCTATGTCGGCCGTCTCAGGCAGAAGATCGAACGGGCGGGGATTGACGCCCTGTTCATTGAGGATGTGGTCGGAGGGCAGCGACGGACACGACGGGGGCAGAAGATCTACTCGCTGTGGGATATCTACGTCTTTGCGGACTTCATCACCTATCCCAGCCTGTGGGAAGGCTGGGGCAACCAGCTCCTGGAGGCATTGCGGGCCAAGCTCCCGCTGTTGCTGTTTGAATACCCCGTCTACCGGGCGGACATCAAGGGTAAAGGCTTTCGCGTAGTGACACTGGGCTCCCAGGTCACAGGGAGGGACGATCTGGGTCTGGCCCAAGTAGAATCGGCGGTCATTGAGGAGGCAGCGGGCCAGGCGGTGGAACTGCTATGCGATGCCCGGTTGCGCCAGGAGACTGTCGAGCACAATTCTCAGGTGGGGCAGCAGAACTACTCGCTGGAGGCCCTGCAGGGCTACCTGGCGCGGCTGATGGAGGATTGAAAAAGCCCCACTCCTACCGAAGAGTGCGATATTCGCACGCGCCCGGATTTGACACTCAGAACGTTTTGGAACACATCGTGCCCGATAGTGTTGACGTTGGGCATCTGGTCTGGCCCGTGGATCTCTGCCCCCGCATTGCTTTCTGCCACAGGCTGGCCTTTCGGCGACCAAGGAGGCACTTGTGCCGGTCACCCTCAAGGACATCGCTGCCAGGCTGAACCTCTCCGTCACCACCGTGTCTCGTGCCCTGGGTGGTTATCCTGAAGTGGCCGCCGAGACCCGCCAACGGGTGTTGCAGGCTGCAGAGGAGATGGGCTACCACCCCAATGTCACCGCCCAACGGTTACAGAAGCGTCGCACCGATACCATCGGTTTCGTCATCCCCACCTTCGGCCCCCGCTTCTCTGATCCCTATTTCACCGAACTGTTGGCTGGCATCGGCAACGAGACGGCCCGTCAGCAGTTTGAGTTGCTGATTGCCACCCGTTCCCCTGGCACCCCCGAGGAGAGAGAGACGTACGAGCGGATGGTGCAAGGCCGTCGGGTGGACGGCCTGCTCGTGGCCCGCACCCGCCGTCGAGATGAGCGGATCGCTTTCCTGCGCCAGAACGGATTCCCCTTTGTCGCCTTCGGGCGTTGGGAAGGCGAACTGGATTTCCCTTATCTAGATGTGGATGGGCAGGCAGGGATGGATCAGGCCACCCAACACCTCATTGACTTGGGCCATCGTCGCATTGCTTACATCGGCGCACCCTGCGAGCTGATGTTTGCTCACTTCCGGCTGCAGGGCTACCGGCAGGCGATGGAGCGTCATGGCCTGTCGATAGAAGATGAGCTGATTGCCGTCGGCGATCTGACACAGAAAGGTGGGTATGAAGCGGCCCAGCGATTGCTGGCTCTCAACGTCCCCCCGACCGCTGTGTTGGCCGCCAATGACCTGACCGCGTTGGGGGTGGTCAGTGCGGCTCAGGAACGAGGCCTGGAGGTAGGGAGCGATCTCTCCGTGGTGGGCTTCGACAACATTCCCCAGGTGGAGCATGCCCATCCTCCCTTGACCACCGTCAGTCAGCCGATTTACGACGTCGGCGTGACCATCTGTCGCATGTTGATCCAACTGTTGCGGGGCGAGGAGTTGACCGAATGCCATATACGCTGGCAGCCAGAGCTCGTCGTCCGCTCTTCCAGCGGCCCGCCGGGGCCAGGCACTCGATCGGGGAGCGCAGGCCATGCGATTGCGGGAACGGAAAGGGGCGGTACTTCTTGAAGCGCCGCTATCCTAGCCTGCGCTACCCCGACCTCCCTTGATGTCGATACGCTCCCATCGAACGGCTCCAGCAGTCTGGTTTTCTATCCCTTCCCCTCGTGCTTGCCGTCCTCGGCGAGCCCCTCTTGCCCCGCCACTTTCGCTTTATGTCCTCCATCACGGAGTGCGCCTTCTTTCCATCGGACAACTGGATCTCCCCGCAGAGCACGCGGAGCACGCCGAGATTAGTTTGGTTTTCTCTGCGATCTCCGCGCTCTTGGCGATAGATCGCCAGTCAATGTCAGTAAGTCAAGGCCGTAGCGTAGGGCCTTGTGCCCGTTGTTACCTCTGGAAGGACGCCCACGAGGGGCTATACTACGCTTATCTTGATGACATTGA
>CAZPMV010000060.1:12139-13522 GCA_964587335.1 uncultured Anaerolineales bacterium | reverse complement strand
TCGGTCGGTGTGGCCTTAGGCGTATGGGTGGGTGTAGCGGTTGGCGTTGCTGTGTCCGTCGGCGTCGCCGTAGGCGTTGCTGTGTCGGTGGGTGTAGGTGTGGCCGTTGGTGTGCCTGTTGGCGTGTCGGTGGGTGTCGATGTCCGCGTAGGTGTCACTGTGGGCGTGCACGTCGAGCTCGGCGTGGCCGTGGCCGTGTGCGTTGGGGTTGTTGTAGAGGTCGGCGTCGGTGTGGGCGTCCGGGTGCTCGTTGGCGTGTGAGTAGGCGTTGATGTGACTGTTGGCGTCGGCGTGTATGTCGGCGCAAGCAGGCAGCGGCTGTCGTCAAAGATCGTCACGGAGCCAGCGGAGTAGTTGGCCACGTAGACGCGGTTCTGGGCTATAGCGATGCCCTGACCGCCGTCGTAGGCGTCCTGGTGACCCACGGACAGCGAGGAAAGCACGCGGCCCGTGGCCGTCTCCACCACGTAGAGTTGATTGGCCTCAGCGTCCACAGCGAAGAGGTGGCCGCTGGTGGGGTTGAACGCCAGAGCGTAGGGACGCCCCGGTAACTCGATGGTGTCAACCACCTCGCGGCGGGCGAGGTCCAGCACCCAGAGGATGTGGCCCTGGTTGTTGCTCACGTAAGCTCGCTGCTGTGCTGGGTCTATCGCTACACCAAAGGCCCCAGCGACCCTCACTTGATCCAGCCGTTCGCCGTCAGCGGAGATAATGCTCAGTATCCCATCTGCATGGGTGACGTAGGCCCGATCACCCCAGGCAGCGACTAGCACTGGATGCCCAGCCAAGGACACTGTGGCGATGACTTTGTCCCTTTCGGCGTCAATCACGGAGATGGTACCATCAGCGAAATTGGCCACGTAGACGCGCCCCTCGGCGGCAGCCACGCCCCAGGGCAGGTTGCCTACCGGGATGACATACAGGAATGCGTTGGCGGTCATGTCAACCACGGAGACGGTGGCGCTGTTGCGGTTGGCCATGTAGGCTTTGTCACCCCAGACGGCGACGCCATTGGCCTGCCCCCCAGCGGTGGCGACCGCAGTCCAAAGCACTCCGTTGCGGCCGTCCACCACGGCCACAGTGCTCTCGTCGAAGAGGCCGATGTAGGCTCGCCCCGCCGAGGCGGCAACGCCCTTGGGGTGCGTTCCCACTGGCACGGTGCTTAACAGCGCCGGCAGGCAGAGGGCGGGGGTTCCTGAGGGTATGGGTGTGGGTGTATCGGTTGGTGTCGGCGTGGGTGTGTCGGTCGGCGTGGCCGTCGGTGTCGATGTGGGAGTGGCGGTACTGGTTGGCGTGGCCGTCGGTGTCGATGTGGGAGTGGCGGTGCCGGTTGGCGTGGCCGTCGGTGTCGATGTGGGAGTGGCGGTGCCGGTTGGCGTGGCC